>JBIICJ010000040.1:0-13978 GCA_044238965.1 Micavibrio sp.
CTGAAACAGAATTTCACCATCAACAGGTTGAGCCGCTATTGCGTGCATTGCCACCATAATTAACGCGACCAGTGTCAAACAGAAAAAGTTTATGTTTTTTATCATCGGTATCTTCACTTAAAATTGGGATGTTTAGTCATTCCTCATATACTCTATTTTTTTAAAAGTAAAAAGCCTAAAGTAAAATTATCAACGATTGCCCTTATGAAAGGTATTTGCATGATCACAGGTTTCTACGCTGCATTTTTAGGAATTTTACTGGTTATTTTAATTATGCGCGTTGTGAAACGGCGCATGCATTTTAAAGTAGGTTTGGGCGATGGTGGAATCAAGGAGCTGGAGCAAGCCATTCGCGCCCATGGTAATTTTATCGAAATTGTGCCGTTTGCGTTGATTTTATTGTTTATAATGGAGTATGTGGGAACCCCTTCAATTTATTTACATATTTATGGGGTAACTCTTGTGGCCGCCCGTATTCTGCATGCCATAGGACTTTACCAAACCCCCTATCGTTCTTTTGGGCGCATGATAGGGACCATCTTAAGTAAGATATTAATTGTGACCGCGAGCGTTTACTTATTTATTCATTATGTTGGACAATTATAATTTAAGTAAGTCCCGTGCCAGATACTAAACAGACAATTCCATAAATGCCTGCGGTTTCCGCGCGCAAAATATTATCGCCCAAACTGACCACATGGCATTTTTTGTGCGCAGCATTTTGTTGCAGTAACTCCGCCTCTTGCGCCGAAAACCCACCTTCGGGGCCAAAGAAAAACCCGATATTCTTTGTTGCCAAAACATCGCTCAAAGCCTGCGGCAATAACGGCGCATCGTGCCTCTCAAGCGCCACAAATAATTGAATGTCTGATGAAGGTGCGTTCATCATATCTTTGAATAACATCAAATCATGTAATATAGGCACCGTCAGTCGTTCACATTGTTCAGATGCCTCGATAATTTGGCGCATCATACGATCGGGTTTGATATCGCGCACCACAACATGATCAGTTAAAACAGGGTGCAAGTCCGTTACGCCCAATTCAACCGATTTTTCAATGAGCCAATCCAAACGATCTTTCTTAATCGGCGGGAAAAACAAATGAATACGGGGTTTTACGCCTAATTCTGGCACAGATCGTAATTGATCCGACACTGTTAAAACCGATTGTTTTTTACCCGTTTGTGACCATATGGACGCAAATTCACCATTTCGCCCGTTAAAAATGCGCACAACGTCGCCATCCCGCAGACGCATCACGGTTTTTAAATAATGGGTTTGATCATCATCCAGAGCAATCACCGACCCGCTTGCGATCGCATCATGATCAACGTAGAGTCGAGGGGTTGTTTTATAATTTTGGTTCATATGATCATGTCTAACATAAAATTTACCGATATCCAAAATACCGCGTTGATTTATCGTGTCACGCCCCTTGGGTGGCATCCCTATATCAATCTTATGCGACTTGACCGCCCTGTGGGGATTTATTTGTTATATTGGCCGTGTGTGTGGGGGTTAATGGCGGGGCAGATTATCAATCCCATTTCCTATATCTTACTTCTCAAGTTTTTAATCTTGTTTGGTATTGGTGCGATTGTAATGCGCGGAGCCGGATGTGTCATTAATGATTTATGGGACCGTGATTTTGACAAAGCCGTTGAACGCACAAAATTACGCCCCCTGGCGAGTGGTCAGATAACATCGCGCAACGCCTTTATTTTCCTCGGTTTCTTATGCACGGTGGGGTTGATTATTTTGTTACAATTACCGCCGCTGGCTATCGGTTTGGGCGTGCTGTCACTTATACCTGTCTGTCTTTACCCGCTTGCCAAACGCGTGACGTGGTATCCGCAATTTATACTTGGCCTTACGTTTAACTTTGGTGTTTTAATGGGCGGTGCAACCATCATTACCCAGATGACCACAACCAATTTCATACCGATCATAATTCTATATCTGGCGGCAATATTTTGGACGGTCGGATATGATACGGTTTACGCCCATCAAGATATTGAAGATGATCAGCAGATCGGGGTGAAATCCACCGCACAAAAATTCGGGCGACATTCCCATACCGTTATATTAGGATGCTATATTGTTATGAATATTCTTATGGCCACCAGCGCATTGATGATGTCCATTTCATCGCCTTTGTTTTGGATTTTACTCGCCGTCACATATTTGTGGATGATCACACGCCACTATGGGTGGGATCATAACAACCAACAAGATTGCCTGCGTCAATTCAAATCACATGTGATGGTGGGGGCGGGAATTGGGTTGTGTTTATTGATTGCCGCGATTTTATCGTCATAAAACCCTGATATTCCGTCATTTTTTGTGCCCATAAAGTAAAACCCGCCTGTTTAACGAGGCGGGTTTTAATAATGTGTCTAAGCTAAATAAAAATCGTCCCTAATTTAGGACGATTGATTATTTTTTCTTAGCAGCTGGCTTTTTCTTAGCTGGAGCTTTTTTAGCTGCAGGCTTTTTAGCTGCAGGCTTTTTAGCCGCTGCTTTTTTAGCTGGAGCTTTTTTAGCTACTGCTTTTTTAACAGTTTTTTTCGCAGCTGGCTTTTTAGCTACTGCTTTTTTAACTGTTTTTTTCGCAGCTGGTTTTTTAGCTGCTGGTTTTTTAGCTACAGCTTTTTTAGCTGCTGGCTTTTTCTTTGCTACTGCCATGTTAGTTTCTCCTGTTTGAGGTTAGAACATGATTCGCCACAGTGTAACCCGAAATGCGAAAAATGCAAAACGTGTTTTTGATCATGGCGGAAAACCATGAACAAAAAATTAACAAGAGGGAGTAAATATCACAAAGACATGATCCGTAATCGCATCACGCGACGGATGAAATCCAATCGCTCAATTGTGATTTTGACATGCTGCCCACACGCGTATCAACCAACGCGCCGCCTTTGAATACCATGAAGGTAGGAATGCCGCGAACACCATATTTTGTTGGTGAATTTGGGTTTTCATCGATATTCACTTTTACCATTTTCACCTTGCCATTCATCTCTGTTGCCAGCTCATCAACGATAGGTGACATCGCTTTACAAGGGCCACACCACTCCGCCCAAAAATCGACAACTACAGGCTCGGATGATGATAAAACTTCACTGTCAAAATTTTGGTCTGATACGCTCATTGTCATGGTATTTTCCTCTTATCTGGTCGACACGTGACACAAAATGCCACAAGTGATTCGTTTTTGATTCGTCTATATACATCTAATTATGGGGTAAGATCGCCCAAAATCAAGCCCAGATAGCATGATTATAACGGCATAAAAAATGGTTTGTCTGTCCATAATAATGCTGTTTTGATGATTTTATTAGGATAAATCTGGCCAAGTAACTCTTTATACAGACCCAATTGTGCCCGATAAGATGGCGGAATATCTCTTACATCATCTGGAGATGGGCGATTTGTTTTATAATCAACCACCAATATTTCATTCTCACCTATATATAAGCGGTCAATTTGCCCAGAGATGATATCGCCCGATGATAATTTACCCAGTATAGGCACCTCAGCCTGTGACCCAGTGGCGAAAACCATGTGAAAATCAGGGTGATGCAGAACTTTTAATGTTTCAACAACAATATCATTTTGTGTATCAGACGATAATCCAAAGCGATTTCGCGCTACATAAGCCCGCGCGACCACATCCCATGTTGATGGATCGTGCTCTGGCAAAACTTGAAGTAAACGATGGGTAATATTGCCACGCACAAATCGATCACGACCATTGGTTATGCCCAAGAACGATGTATGAGGTGTGTCTAATGTGACGCTATCTTTATCAAGTCCTGTCATTTTTGATGGATTTACAATCCGCGATCTACTATTTGTCGATAATGAAAGATCAAGTGGCGTTCCCACACAATCGGGTATTATAAAATCTTTTTGTGTATCTAATAGGTCATCATTCTGCTTCGAGCCCATTTTATAGGAATATGTTTTGCCCCATTTACGATTGCCCTGTTCATCCGCCGCTATATTCAATCGATCAAAGCCCTTTGATACCAAATGATGCCAACTATCATCTTTGGGTACAGATTGATTGGCGGTGGCTTTGTGTGCGCCACAAACAATTAAACTATCTTCCGCGCGGGTCAATGCGACATAAAGCAAACGTTTATCCTCATCCAATAAAGCGGATAATGATTGATTGCGTAAACGTGTATATATTTCAGAGCGATGTTTTTGATCAAAAGGTGACAATAGTGGCAATTTATAGGACTGGCCTTTGTGCGCAGTCCACACAATTGGTGATGTTTTTTTATGATTAGCGACCGCAATCGTATCTGGAATAATCACCACAGGTGCCTCTAATCCCTTAGAAGCATGGACTGTCATAACACGAATCTCACCCGATTCTTTTGACAATTCCCGTTTAATTTCACGCGCACCACTGCCAAAATAATTGATAAAGTCAGGGATCGTACGAATATTCTGCAACTCAAGGCGGAGTGAATCGCCAAGCATTTCATCCAGCGGATCAATAATCTCTTGACCAAAACGAGCAACACAAGCTCGATAACCCGATCCTTTTGAATCCGCAGGGCATGGGTTTATTAATAAAGACGATAACCATTCATAAACAGGCACACGATCTGCCAACGTAATTGCCGATGCAATCCATTTAGCTTCGCTTTCATATTCTGGATCTTTTGATAAGTGATCCCACAATGATTGCCCTGCTATGCGCGATGTAGAGCATTTATATAATTGTTCCTCATTCCAACCAATAAAAGGAGATTTTAAGAAACATGCGAGCGAGAAATCATCTTTGTTCAAGGTCACAAATTGAGCAAAGGCCAATAAATCCTTGATGACGATATGTTGATTTAAAACCAAACGGTCAATTCCTGAGACAGGCAAGTTCCGCCATTTGAGCATTTTAATCAAATTATTCATTTGATGATTACGTGTGCGGAACAAGATCATAATATCTTCTGGCCGCCAATTACCCGCAGTGATTTCATTATGAATGCGGTTTACAATCTTTATAAGAATGCGGTATTCGGCATTTTTATCACGCGATGTCTGACCAATATCATCCTGAAAAATTGAAGCCCATGATGTAAAGGCTGATTTTTTTTGTGCTGCATCAGGCGCATTATCAGTTTCAAGCCATAATTCAACCGAACCTGATTGATCTTGTTTGTGTGTGTGCCGGTAACTATAGTGAAAAATGGAATCTACTTGCTTTGCTCCCACCAACGATACCGCGATATCAGGCCTCTCAAATGTTTTATCCACAAGATCCAAAATAGGTTTTGTCGATCGAAATGAATATCGTAATGATTCTTCTAACTTATCCTGATACGGACTCGTTTTAACTTTAAAATATTCCAACATATCGTGAAATACTTGCGGATCGGCACCTTGAAAGCTAAATATTGATTGTTTTTCATCGCCCACAACAAATAAACTGCGCTTACGATCTGGCACGATATCAGGTGCAATTGTAAACATTTCTTCTGACAATTTTTGAATAATATTCCATTGTGCTGGCGTTGTATCTTGCGATTCATCAAGCAAAATATGATCAATACCGCCATCTAATTTATAATGCACCCATGTGATATCAGATGATAATAAGTTTTCAGTACGGAGAATTAAATCATTATAATCCACTACATTTTGGATTTGTTTTAAGGATTGATAATCTTTATATATCATATATGCCAGTTGGATAATTCCAATTGTAGCATTTACTTCTTGTGCTAATTGTAGTTGATTTATTTTTTGATCAAAATATTCATATAAATTTTGTAGACCTACATCTTCTTTTAATGAATTATTACGCGGCCTTACCCGCATACAAGAAATTATATCATGAATACAAGATAACCGCTGATCTTCATCCATAGCGATGAATTTATCAATTCTTTGGGCCGTATCAAAGGCAACACCCTTGCCCTGTAAACGGAACTTATCAGCTATCTGTCGCCATAAATCTATATCTTTTAACGAAAATGAAACAAAATTTTCTGCAGGCTGTTTAAGATCTGAAATCTGAATACCAAAATGATCAGCATAAATTTTATCTAGTTCTATTTTATTATCACTTAATAATTTAAAAATATAATTGATATGAGAAGATGATAGGGTTTGTTCAATTAATTTTTTTAAAGCCTGAAAATTAAACAAATCAAATAAATATTTAATATTACCCGCCGCCGTTTGGGATTGCCCTAGCAAAATTTTTTCAAATGATTTTTTTTGCAAATTTTTAGCCGTAGAATCTTCCAACACTGTCATTGATGGTGATAATCCAGCTTCTAATGGAAATCGTGCCAAAATTGATTGACAAAATGAGTGAATAGTCATGATGCGCAAGCGATCAGGACGATCTAGAATCATTGCAAATAATTGACGCGCCGAGGATATAACAGTTTCATGAAGCTCTGCCTGACCAAAGATATCCAGCAGCTCTTTTTGCAACTCATTATCTGTACATATTGACCATTTCATCAATGTATCTTGAACGCGGATCGACATATTTGTTGCGCCCGCTTTGGTAAAGGTAATGCACAAAATACGCTCTGGTGTTGTACCCGCCGCACCCGTGATCGGATCGGGCAGCAATAAACGTAAAACTCGTTTTACCAACACGGTTGTTTTGCCAGACCCCGCCGAAGCGCGCACCCACACATGTTTATCAGGGTTTGCCGCACGACGCTGTGATTCCGATGGGTTTTCAATATCTGATAATGGAATATCAGCGCGGATCATATTCATGATTCATCTCCATTATCATCGGCACCATCATACAAAAACGCCCATTCATCCGTTCGCGCCAAATGATGTATTTTTTCATCCGTCTCCATCATTGTCCATCCCGAAGGGGGAATTACATGAAAAGGGGTTGAAGGATTTAACATTAAATCCATTAGTTCCGAAAATTGTTCAATAGTATGCTGAATCAATTCAGGTGCTGTTATATTATTCTCACCTCTTATTTTTATATCGTTTAAATTCTGTGATTCAAATGAATGCCCATCTTTCACATGCCAAAATTCAGCCTTTATATGATTTATTTCGACTGGTTTACCGAACGCTCCTGCGGTAGCCATCATCATTTCGAGTGGTAATTGTGGTTTTTTACCACTAACGATCTCTACCGAGGATGGGGCTTTGCCTGATTTATAGTCAATGATCGCAATACCATATTGACCCCATATATCAATGCGGTCGGCCTTCGCCTTTAATTCAATTTCATTATGCTTTGTTGTGATTTTACATTCTGCCCTTGTCTCAAGCAGGTATGGCACTGTATCAAGTCGCCATTGGCGATCTAATTGTAAAAATGATGGTAGCAATGTATTTAAACGAAATTCGAATAATGACCAAAAGGCTGAATGTTTATTTTCTTTATAATCAGAAAAAACACTATCTCTTGCTTGTAGCAATAATATCTCATCATTTATACCATTATTCTGTTTCATTAAATGTGCATAAATTTCAAAGATTTTATGAAGTAAATTTCCAACCTCTAAATGATAATTATCATCATCAATATCACGAAGTGGACGTAAACGTAAAATTGATTTTATATAAATCGAATAAGGATTTTTGATTAACGATTCCACATCCGTAACATAAAATGATGTAGGACGAATATGCGCAGGCGGCCGTGGCAATGGTTCTTCGATTTTATTTATTGAATCTACATGTATCATATTCTGAATAATAGGCAGGATATTTTTTTCAAAATTATTTGTTAGTATTTTGATATCTATATTTTTATATTCAAGATAGGCCATGAGACGTTGTAACCATCGCGCGGGAACAGTTGGTGTGCCGTTCAATTTTATTGAGCGCGTAATATATACTTCATTTGACGATAGACCGCTTAAAAAATCATGTGCTGATAATGCATATTGACGTTCAACGGGCGGCAAACCAAATTTTTGGCGCATATGAACAGACATCCACGGATCAGGCGTTGGATCTTGCGGCCAGACACCTTCGTTTAACCCCGCTAAAATAACAACATCGGGCTTCAATAAACGCGCCTCAATTTGACCCAATATAGTTATATTTGGATGCGTAGCGGTGGTTGAACGCACCATTGTTTCCGACCAAAAATGTTCCACAATGTCACGAAATTCAGATATTGTTACACGTCGTGCCGCCACATCGCTTGATTGTAAATTTTGTAGATAGGATAGCATTGACTCACCATCATCATCAGCCCAAATGAATGATGGATCTGAAATAATTGATGATACAGACGTCAAAATAATATTTAAAAATTCTGATACAAATAATTCTTGATCTTTAACCTGTTCGATTGATTGAAATAAAGAAAAGAATTTTTCTAAAAAAGGATAATCGTCTTTTATTTCTGACACACTCTTCAAAGAAATATTTTGCGGAATAATTTTTGCCGAACGATAAAATTTATTCTCAAAGTCAAAAATATCATCTTGCGATAGAATATCTTGGAAATAGGGTAACTTTAAAAACGTCAAAAATGCTGGAATGTCAATTGGATCAGCGTATAACCCCATTAATTTCTTCATAAAAATAGCTATATTTTGTGTGTGAAGTCCCTGCCCTGCACTGTCATTCACCATGATATTCCATCGTTTCAATTCAGATGAAATGCGGCGCGCCAAATTACGATCGGGCGTGATCACAATAGCTGTCTTTTGCGGATCATTCATCATACGCCGTAATATTAATGCAATGGATAATGCCTCTTCCCGTTCGTTCGATGTTTCTGCGATATGGATATGAGATATATCTTGTTCAGAAACTTGCGATTGTGAAGTTAAAAAATATGGCGACGGATACATCATTTCACGCACTGCAATTTCCGTTTTTGATAATTGATGTTTTGAATTTAAAATTTGGACTTGATCCCGTGGTATACCAATAACATGAATCGTATTCTTCATAATTGATTGTGGGTGAGATAGCGGCAAGGTATTCCACACATCATCTGGGATATTCAGATCAAGGCCAGGCAGAATAACGGCGCCTTGTGGTAAATGTGAAATCACCTTCATCAGATCTGTTACCACAGGAATTGATCCTGTACTTCCCGCAATCATGACAGGGGTTTGGGGCGGGTGATCACGCCAATAATCAGCCAATAACCGCATCAAACGATTGCGCCGATCAGCAGCATCAATTTGCCCACGTTCGTTTAAAATTGACGGCCACGCAATAGATAAAATATCCAAAAATTGTACAATATCCTTCCAATGGTCAGATAAGTCGTTGGCGGGCACGAGTGATGGCAGATCAGATAAATTTAAATTTTCGGTATAAATTTGATCCATTAAACGACTAAGTGCCTTGGCAAAATCTAAACATTGTGCCCATGAAAAATTTTTATCTTTTTGGGCAATTAATTCCGCCAATATAAAACGACGATCAATGGATGATATAATTGGTGGTAAATCCAAAGCTGATGACAATCCATCGGTTAACGATAATAAGGATAAATCTAGTTCTTCATCATCGACATCACCAATCGGCATGAATTTGGGCATTAATAATGATGTTTTGGGGGATGATTTTAAAAATTCAAATTGCAATTCGCGCGTAGCGCGCCGTGAAGGAAGAATTATTTTTGCCTTTGATAGTTGAGAATCATCACCATATTCCCGCGTTAAAAACGCCACCAATTCCGATAAAAACGGAACGTGATACGGAATGGTATAAACGCGGGGTTTAGGCAACATTGCGTGTTAATAATTCCTGTTCAACATTTTTTAAATCATCGGGCGTCGATATATGATGCCATTCACCCGCATATACATGCGCAAATAAACGACCATTTGTTTCGGCATTATCCATTAATTTTAAAAAACTAAATTTACCATCAGGCGTATTTTTAAAAATACGCGGATGTGATAATCGTACCCCAGCAAACATATATTGACCTTGTTTATCGTGATTGCGTATAGCGCGACCATTTTCGTCAATATCGTAATCACCAACACCTTCGGTTAAAATCATTTTTGATAGTGGATAAAGAAGAAGCAAAATATCCATTTTTTGTTCATCATATATATTCATCATATCGGTAAGCATATTGGATGATGCAGGGTCAACCCAAAACGCATCGCCATTGATCATAAAAAATGGATTTTGACCTAATAAAGGCAAGGCTTTTTTAGTGCCGCCACCTGTTTCGAGTAATTCATCTTCGAAAGATTCAGCAATATTTACATCACTTCGTTTTTGGAAATAGGCGCGCAAAATATCTGCCTTATGATGCAAATTCACAATCACATTTTGGATACCAGCACGTACGACATGATCAAAAATATATCCGATTAGTGGTTTACCCAATAATGGCACCATTGGTTTTGGCATTGTATCAGTATAAGGACGCAAGCGTGTACCCATACCCGCCGCTAGAATAAATGCCTTAGTTTCGTATGAGTTATTCATTGCCATGATGAATTTCAATTCTGCGTTTCAATGGATTTTGGTTATCTGTATAAAAATGAATGATCTGATCCGCTTTGGCAAGAGATGATGGTAAACGTTCGGGCCATTCCACAATGCAAATGCCATGAGATCGTGCATCATCCCATGATAATTCACGAATATCGTCTAAATTTTGTTCTGAATCTTCATCAAGGCGATACAAATCATAATGATAAATTGCTCCGCGTTGAGTTTCATAAATTTGCAACAAAGGAAAAGTCGGGCTGATAACATCCAAAGCAGGGTCTTGCGCAAGCGCACGGATAAAGGCACGTGTCCAACTGGTTTTGCCCGCCCCCACATCACCCATTAATAATATTAATAACGGGGGGCGGATTGTAGCCGCCATTGATGATGCCAATTGATGCGTATCGGCTTCATTTTCCATGAAAACTGTGGTGACATTTGGTGGCATAAATACTATTTTATAGACCATGGCACAAAAAAACGAAACAGATGTTGTAATTATTGGCGCGGGCCCAACAGGACTTTTTTCCGTGTTTGAATGCGGAATGGTCGGGTTATCCACAATCGTGATCGATTCTTTGCCCCATATTGGCGGGCAATGTACGGCTTTATACCCCGAAAAGCCGATTTACGACATTCCTGCCCATCCATCCATCATGGGCGGTGATTTAATTGAAAAATTAGAATCCCAAGCCGCCCCCTTTCGCCCGCAATATATGTTGAACCAACAAGTTATATCTGTGGGCGGAGATGCAGGAAATTTTTCCGTGACCACATCAGCGGGGGATATTATTTCTGCCAAAGCCATTATTATCGCAGGCGGTGCAGGATCATTCGGCCCGAATAAACCGCCACTTGATAATATCGAACAATTTGAAAATACATCTGTGTTTTATTCGATCCGCCACAAAGATGATTTACGCGGCAAGCATATCACGATTGCAGGTGGCGGCGATAGCGCGGTTGATTGGGCGTTATCATTGGCGGAGCAGGCTGCATCATTACATCTGGTACATCGCCGTGATAAATTTCGTGCAGCACCCGCAAGCCTTGATCAATTAAATAAATTAATTGAAAATGGTAAAATAACATTACACACACCATATCAATTATCATCATTAGACGGTAAAAATGGACAATTACAAGAGATTGTGATCAGGGATTTGGATGATAATCACAAAACAATTCAAACCGATATTTTATTGCCTTTATTTGGACTTTCAACATCATTAGGGCCGATTGCCACGTGGGGATTGTCACTCGATCGTAACACAATTGCCATCAACCCCACCACAGCGCAAACTAATATCAATGGTATTTATGCCGTCGGTGATATGGCACATTACGAGAATAAATTAAAATTAATTTTGACAGGGTTTGCCGAGGCTGCGCACGCCGCGCACAGTATTCGCAAATTAATTTACCCCGATCATGAATTGCATTTTGAATATTCCACCAGCAAAGGTATTCCATCATGACAAAATTTTTTGTAATTCTTATCATAATATGTGTATTCACAACATCGGTTTTTTCCGCGCCATTATTATCACCGACACCGCTATGTTCAGTTTTCAAAAACCAAAGCGAACGTACCGTATTCATCGCCGTGCGCACCAATTATTTTGAAGGTGCCGATGGTACAAAGCAACGCCATGAGGCATCGATTCGTTTAGAGCCACAAGAAAAACAACAAATTTGTGCCCAAGGGCCGTTTTATGATGAGTATCGTGTCGAAGTCATTTTACGTACCCTTATCCCCTTGTTTGATTGCAAAACAAAACTAGGTAATGATTTAAATATTACACAAACCAAAGAGGGTGATGTCGTGAAATTATCATTAAATTGTTCATGACCAAAAAATCAAAGATTTATGACGTTGCCATTATTGGCGGCGGCCTTGCGGGATTAAGTCTTGCCGCATTATTAGGGCAATCGGGTTTTAATATTTTATGTATTGACCGCGAAGATAAAGCCAAAACATTAACCCAGAATTTTGATGGTCGCACTACGGCTATTTCTTATGGATCGGCTAAAATTTTAACGGAAGCTGGGGTTTGGGATTCATGTGAAAAAAATTCATGTCCAATTTTAGATATTCGCATTTTAGATGGGGCATCATCTGTTTTGTTAAATTTCCTAAGTCACGATGTCGAAGATCGCGCATTTGGTCATATCATTGAAAATAGATTATTACGTCAGGCACAATATAAAAAAATTGCCACATTAAAAAACGTAATACATCTGGATAATATAATTGTGACTGATGTAAAAATGAATGATGATTATGCCCATATTACAACCAACGAAGGTCATGAATATAAGGCGCAATTGGTTGTTGGCGCCGATGGTAAACAATCATTCATTCGTAAAATTATTGACGTTCCTCACCATGAGTGGGGATATAACCAAACCGCGATTGTGTGTTGCGTTGATCACGAAAAGCCGCACCACAATGTGGCAATCGAACATTTCCTACCCGATGGGCCGTTTGCCGTGTTACCGATGAATGATAATCCTGCCACCGGTAAACACCAATCATCATTAGTATGGACAGTGCATGGTTCTGATAAACGCATGATAGACTGCGATGATGATATATTTAATATCGCGCTCAATGCTCGTTTCCCAAAGGAGTATGGGGCAGTAAAATTATTTGGCAAACGATCATTTTGGCCTTTGGGTTTAAGTCATGCCCATTCGTTTATTGATAACCGCATTGTCATTATCGCCGAGGCCGCGCACGCCATGCACCCGATCGCCGGCCAAGGATTAAATATAGGTATGCGTGATATAAAAACATTACATGATTTATTGATAGATGCGCGCGCACAGAATAAAGATTTAGGATCACAAGAATTATTAAACACCTATCAATCAATGCGCCGCATAGATACTAGCGCGATGATGGCGGCAACTGATATTTTAAACCGATTATTTTCAAATAAATCAAAAGTTTTGGGGCTCGCCCGAAAAATCGGAATCAAAGCCGTCAATCATATGCCGCCCGTGAAAAGATTTTTTATGCACCAAGCCATGGGGCTTGGATTTAATATAAAGCGATATAAATTATAAATATGGCGCATATAAAAATAACCACAACAAAGAAAATTAATTTAGCCCTTCAAGGTGGTGGCGCGCATGGTGCCTATACATGGGGCGTTTTAGATGCATTGCTCGAAGATGGGCGATTGGACTTCGAAGCCGTCACAGCGACATCAGCGGGATCAATGAACGCCGCTATTCTCACTCACGGCTTACAAAAAAATGGCAATGATGGTGCTCGCGCCCTATTGGAAAAATTTTGGAGGCGCGTTTCAGAAATTGGCGCCTTTATGAATCCGATGCATCAATCAATGCCTGTATCAATGTCGTCACATAATTTTGCGTTTAATTGGTTTGATCAATTATCACGAACATTTTCACCGTATCAACTAAATCCATTAAACTTTAATCCATTAAAAAATATCCTGAATGAAATGATTGATTTTAATGAATTACAATCAAACAAAGATATAAAATTATTTATATGTGCCACAAATGTGC
>JBIICJ010000083.1:0-5662 GCA_044238965.1 Micavibrio sp.
AGGGTCTAGCCTTCAATATTTCATTAAATTTATGACGTGAAATAGGGCAAATACAAGGAAAAGCCGCGAAAGCGATGTGGTGCATCGGTGAGCGGATTTGACGCTGTAGTTGCTTTATTTCATGATCACTTGCGGCGGGGTGAATTTTAACGCCTTTTTTTGAAAAGACCTTGCAATTATTTCCAATAGCTTCTGCGGTCTTTTCAAAAATATTCATTTAAAATTCCCACCCGTAAATTTGATGAAATGTTGAAGGCTAGACCCTATGATTAAACCTGATTAATACGCACCAATCAAGACATTACGCATTGTTTTCATTTCCTCAAGCGCGTGCCCTGTGCCTAACGCCACGCAAGATAGCGCATCATCAGCAATGGTCACTGCCAAACCTGTGGAATGACGAAGAACATAATCAAGGTTCGATAACAACGCACCGCCGCCTGTTAACACGATACCGCGTTCGGCAATATCGGATGCGAGTTCGGGCGGTGTATTTTCCAGCGCGACTTTCACGCCTTCAACAATTTGTCCCACAGGCTCCATTAAGCTTTCGGCGATTTGGCGTTCGGTAACAATAATTTCTTTGGGAACGCCAACCATCAAATCACGACCTTTAATTTGCATGCTGCGGCCTTCGCCTTCGGCAGGTGGCCATGCGGAACCAATTTCTTTTTTAATACGTTCGGCGGTTGTCTCACCGATCAATAAATTATGCACGCGGCGAATATATGAAATAATCGCCTCATCCATTTTATCACCGCCCACACGTACCGAACGTGCATAGACAATACCTCCCAATGAAATCACGGCAATTTCCGATGTACCGCCGCCGATATCAACAACCATTGAACCTGATGGTTCGGTCACAGGCAAACCTGCACCGATTGCCGCTGCCATTGGCTCTTCGATCAAATAAACTTCGGATGCGCCTGCGCTTTCGGCGGAATCAACAATTGCTTTTTGTTCAACCGCGGTTGAACCTGATGGCACACAGATCACCATTTTCGGTGATACGAATGAGCGACGGTTATGCACTTTGCGAATAAAATGTTTGATCATCGCTTCGGCAACTTCGAAATCGGCAATCACACCATCGCGAAGCGGACGAATAGCAGTGATGTTTCCAGGTGTACGACCTAACATTTGTTTGGCTTCATTGCCCACCGCTAAAACTTGTTTGCGGCCTGCGTGCGTTGAAATGGCAACCACAGATGGTTCGTTCAAAACAATGCCGCGATCACGCACATAAACCAATGTGTTTGCAGTACCTAAATCAATCGCCATATCGGCAGAGACGAAATTAAATAAACGACCAAACATATTCTTCCTAACTTTTTTAAATTATAAAAAAATGATCACATGCATTAAAAATGAAAAACTTCCCAACGCAATTTCGCGCGGGAAGCGATCATACCCATGCGCGATTGCGCGCAAGACATCGTTTCTTATCCTTGGCGGACTTTGCAACGCTTCTTGGTTTTATTAATGATATAGACACGGCCTTTGCGACGGATCAAGCGATTGTTGCGATCACGTGTCTTTAATGTTTTCAAAGAGTTAACAACTTTCATAACTAGTCTCTTATATATCTATATCTCGGTTGACTTCGGAGATCGGACAATAGGGGGAATCAGGGGCAAATGTCAACGGTTGAATCGGTTATTCCTCAATGATTTTGAATTTATTTTATTATTCACAATATCATCCTGAAATATATTCTTTTTAATATTACGTAAAATATATCATTCCCTGTGCATAGGATGTGATTATTTCTTTTAATTTCAATGTAATAATGGCTATTCTCTAACCGTTCAAACCATCATCTGGAGATATGACGTGCCGATTACCATTGGAATTGTCAAAGAGACTGCTGACCATGAAATGCGCGTGGCGGCTACACCTGAAACTGTGAAAAAATATATCGCGAATGGCGCAAAGATTTTGATCGAATCGAATGCTGGCGCTGCCGCATCTTACCGCGACCAAGATTATACCGCCGCGGGCGCGACCATTACATCCGATTTATCAACTGCCGACATTATATTGGGCGTGCAAACACCGCATGGTAATTTTAAGGCAGGCGCAATCGTCATTGCATTAATGTCGCCTTATAACAATGCCGCATTATTAAAAGATTATGCCGCCAAAAATGTAACGGCTTGTTCCATGGAACTTGTGCCGCGCATTACCCGCGCGCAAGCGATGGATGTTTTATCATCGCAATCAAATCTTGCGGGGTACAAAGCCGTGCTTGATGCGGCGGCGCATTTCACCCGCGCCTTTCCCATGATGATGACCGCGGCGGGAACCATTCCGCCCGCGCGCGTGTTCGTGATGGGTGCCGGCGTTGCAGGTCTGCAAGCCATTGCCACCGCCAAACGTTTGGGCGCAGTTGTATCAGCAACAGACGTTCGTCCCGTTGCCAAAGAACAAGTGCAATCATTGGGCGGTACATTCGTGATGGTGGAATCGGACGAAGTGAAAAACGCCGAAACCGCAGGCGGATACGCGAAAGAAATGTCCGATGACTTTAAACAAAAACAAGCGCAATTGGTCGCGGACACCATCACGCGCCAAGATATCGTGATCACCACCGCATTGATCCCAGGTCGCCCTGCACCAAAATTAATCACAGAGGCGATGGTTAAATCAATGAAGCCTGGGTCCATCATCGTTGATATGGCGGTTGAGCAAGGTGGCAATTGTGAGTTATCAAAGGCGGGTGAAGTCGTTGATATTCACGGCGTGAAAATTATTGGCTATCGCAATATTCCATCACGTATTGCAACCGATGCATCGGCATTATATTCACGCAACGTCATGAATTTGGTAAACCTCATGATCACTGCTGATAAAAACATATCACTCAATATGGATGATGACATTATCAAAGCCATCGTGCTGACCAAGGATGGCGCGATCATTCATCCGCAATTTCAGTCTTAATATTACAGGGAGCATAAAAACTCATGACCGTATCTCAAGATCCACAAACATTAATAGCGCGTGAAGCGCAGAGCATTTCAACGCTCGCCGAACAATTATCAGAGATGAGCCAAAAATTATCAGCCGATGTATCATCATTAAATATGCTGGCGGCAACTCATTCCGATTCATTTTTTATCTCTGGCCTCACCGTCTTTATCCTTGCCTGTTTTGTCGGATATTATGTTGTCTGGCGCGTGACACCTGCACTTCACTCACCGCTTATGGCGATCACCAATGCGATTTCATCGGTAATTATTGTGGGCGCAATTATCGCAGCAGGCCCACTTGAGGGATCAAATTTTTCAAAACTCATGGGCTTTTTAGCTGTTGTGCTTGCCTCTATCAATATTTTTGGTGGCTTTATTGTAACGCGCCGCATGCTCGCCATGTTTAAGAAAAAAGCTTAAGAAGAAAAAAGGATAATTTATCATGACCGCTCTGGCCCCTTACCTTTACCTCGTTTCCTCTGTGCTGTTTATCATGGCGCTTCGTGGCTTATCATCACCTGATACATCACGCGGCGGATTAAATTTTGGTATTATTGGTATGTTGATTGCCATCATCACCACATTTTCTATGCCGAATGTTCACTCATACGGCTTGGTTGTGACGGGTATTATCATGGGTGGATTTATCGGTACGATCATCGCGCTCAAAATTCAAATGACAGCCTTGCCGCAATTGGTGGCGGCGTTTCACTCCCTCGTTGGTTTGGCGGCGGTGTTTGTGGCGGTTGCGGCGTTTGATAATCCAACCGCATACAACATTGGATCAATCGGCAATATTCATATCGGATCATTAATCGAAATGTCATTAGGCGTTGCGATTGGCGCCATCACATTCACGGGATCAGTGATCGCATGGGGTAAATTACAAGGCGTGATCAGCGGCAAACCGTTAACATTCCCCGCGCAACACGCAGTGAATGCAGGTCTGGGCGTCGGATTAATTGTGCTCATCGTATTTTTATGTATGTCACAATTTGTACCGCTCTTTTATCTCATTATTTTACTCGCGCTCATTCTCGGTGTCACACTCATCATCCCGATTGGCGGCGCGGATATGCCAGTGATCGTATCCATGCTGAATTCCTATTCAGGCTGGGCGGCGGCAGGCATTGGCTTTACGCTTCAAAATAATTTGCTCATCGTCACAGGCGCACTTGTTGGTGCATCGGGCGCGATCTTGTCATACATCATGTGTAAGGCGATGAACCGTTCCTTCCTCTCTGTCATCTTGGGCGGATTTGGCGGTGAGGCGTCAGTATCGCAATATTCATCGGGAAGCAAATCGGCAAAAATCGGTTCTGCCGAAGACGCCGCTTTCATCATGAAAAATTCGGCAAAGGTGATTATCGTGCCGGGTTACGGCATGGCGGTATCACAGGCACAACACGTTGTACGCGAGATGGCGGATGTGTTGAAAAAACATGGGGTTGATGTGCGTTATGCCATTCACCCTGTGGCAGGTCGTATGCCGGGTCACATGAATGTGTTATTGGCTGAGGCGAATGTTCCGTATGATGAAGTCTTTGAACTCGAAGATATTAACCGTGATTTTGCGCAGGCTGATGTGGCCTATGTCATTGGTGCAAATGATATCACCAACCCTGCGGCAAAAACAGATACTTCATCGCCCATTTACGGCATGCCGATTTTGGATGTGGAACGTGCGAAAACGGTGTTGTTCGTCAAACGCTCCATGGGTTCTGGTTATGCGGGTATTGATAACCCACTCTTCTTTGCTGATAACACCTATATGTTATTGGGCGATGCTAAGAAAATGACCGAAGATATTTTAAAATCATTAGAGGCGTAATAAATAATGTCTGTAATTTCTGAGTTCCGTTTTACCAAACCCGACGGTTTCACATTTGGTGAAATGATCAATGCGCGCGGGCAAAAAATCCGCACAGGTCACATTGATGCGCCCAATTCCCGCGGCACTATTTTATTGCTTACGGGCCTTAGTGAATTTACCGAAAAATATTATGAAACGATCCGTGATTTATTAGCCCGCGGTTTCTCTGTGCGCACATTTGATTGGATTTCCCAAGGCGGGTCAGAGCGCACTTTGCCCGATCAACCGCATAAAATTCACGTCACCGATTTCGCACATTATTTAGATGATTTAAAACAATATATTGCTGAGTATTTATCACAGGAACAATTTTATATTATGGCGCATTCGATGGGCGGTCATTTAACTTTGCGCCATCTCACCGATGGTCACGACCATCCAAATGTAATCGGCGCGATTTTATCTGCGCCAATGTTAAATATAAAAATACTCACAGGTATGATGGCTCGTGCCGCAAAATGGCCAATATTTTTGGCTCACCTTCAAAGCGATGTAACATCATATACAATTGGTGGAAAAGATTGGGCGGCCGACACATACCGCGCAACAGAAAAATTAAGATATAGCTCTGATCCTGTGCGCGATCGTTTGCAAAACGAATTTTTATTGGCGCATGAAAATTTACGCGTGGGAAATCAAACCAATGGATGGTTGCTCGCCGCACTGAACTCACTTGAAACAATGACAAAAAATTTAGTGGAAACAGGCTTACAAACACCTACTGTGGTATGCCTCCCCACAGATGATTTTATCATTAGCACACCCGATTCTAAAAATTTATTGGTAAATACGCCCAATGAACATCTTCATGTTG
>JBIICJ010000169.1:0-5577 GCA_044238965.1 Micavibrio sp.
TGTATGTAAACTTTATAATTTTTGTAATCCATGTTTTATTTTAAAAAATATTTTTAAAATAAGTTTCAAAAAATGTTTGATAAAAAAATTGATTTTATTACTTTAGCTATTTAAATATATAATGGAAAAAACATTATATTTTCATAATTATTCTGATTATCGTTCTGGTATGAATATTGTCTTATATGATCCAGAACATGAAGAAGATATACCCGAAGAAGCTTTTGAAATTAATTTTTCATTACCAAAACAAGGTTTTAGATTGTATATAATAAATGAGTATCCAAATTACGATACAAAACCAATTTGGTATATAGATTTAAAAAGTGAGTGTGAAAAGATATATAAAAAAATGTTTTCTCAAATTTATGGCTGTATGCCTTTTGAAATGTCTGAATCTAATTCTGCGTATAAGGAAGAAGGTGAATATCCGGAAATTTCAGAAGAAATAAGATTAATGACAGATATAGGAAAAGATATCACTGATAAAATTAAAGAAAATATGGAAGAACATGTATATTTTTTATGTATTTTGAATGCCAACGGCGACGAAATAATTACTAAAATATTATCACCTATATGTTAAATATTTAAAAAATTGATTATTCCGAATGACGATTCTTTACGCAAAGGTATTTGTAAACTACCATTATTTGTTTATAATATAGACTCTTTTGGATATGAATTAGGAGACATTATCGGTCCAAAATATGAAACAAAACGCAGAATTATACCACCATTAAATAGTGTTTTTAATTCTGAAATACATTCTAGTTGGCAAGATTTATTAGATTTTCTTTACAAATGTAAAAATAATCAAAAAGTAAAATCTAAAAAAAGAAAAATTATAATTGACGATGATTAAACATTTAAAATATAAAAACTTGTAGTTTTTATATTATTTACATCATATCCTGAGCAGTAAATTTGTCAGGAAAAATCAAACATACATCTTCTTTTAACAGTTTATTTTTTGTTGTATTAGATAAATCTTCTGCAAAATTATCAATATCACTTTTGTAAGCTTCATCCAAATATTTACATAAAAGTCTATTTTTAGAAAAGATATTTTTATAAAATTGTAATAAAACATCATATCTATCGGCAAGTTTTACCGGAAGAACAGGTGCTTTTAATGAAATATAATTAAAATCTGAGCTTAAAATTTGTTCTACAAATATTATTTGTAGATATAAGGACCAACTTTGACAAAAAACATCTTTGTAGTTTGTTTGACATGGTGTTTTTACAGGGTTCCATCTTAATTTATAAGATGGATATGATTTTTTTAGATATTTTATAACCATATTTGAAGCTTTAGTTGAATAAATACCGGAACCTTTTTGTTTTCTTGAAGGATCTATAAATATTATTGTTTTATTGATCTTGTCTATAATAATAGTTTGAAAATGAGTTTCACACTCTTCTAAATTTTTACATTGTCCTATGCTATTACTAACTGTAAATAGAATAAGATTCTTATAGATTTTATTTATACAATAGTCTATATATTTATTTAAAATATTATAATCATACTCACCTACAAATGAATCTCCAAAATATATATCTGCATTATTAAATTCTCTTTCTAAAATCATATTTCTGACTTCTGTTTTTTCAAGAATATCTCTTATAGCAAACAAAATCCAGGATTTTTTTATTTCATCATAATCTTCTTTATCCATATTTATTTATAAAAATAAAAAAAATATAAAATTCAATTTAATTACAAATATATAATTAAATTTAGGATAAAAAAGTGTAATTAAAAAGCAAACCCGGCAGCTTGTCTAGACCAATCTTGGGTTTGTGTATCTTTTGCAAAAAATGCAAACCAATCACCAAAACCTCTTTGACTTATTCTTTTTAATGGAACAGAAGAATCAAAACCGTCCCATGTAACATGAGCTCTATTTTGTTTATCATATGTAACTTTGGAAGGATCAACTTTTCTATCAAATGTTTGTTTTAAGAAAAATGTCATTTGATCTTTTATTATTTGTGCATTATTTGCATCTGGTTCACTTAGTAAATCTGTAGGGTTTCTAATAGTTAAAATACCATTATTTGCATAGTAAGAAAATAATTTAGTATTAAAATCTGAACTAGATACAAATTTAGAGTGAGTCTTAAATAAATCATTATCATATGTAATAACTTCTCCCTTATTTGGTGAACCAGCTGGTCCTAAATTATCAATCCAATTAGCTTTATTGACATCTGGATTTCTATAAAAAGGCATAGGATTACTGTCATATTTTTTATTTTTAAATATGGGATATTTTGTGGTATATCCAGTTCCAAATTGTTCAGAGAATACTAAGAAAGAACCACCATGTGGACCATTAGCATATAATTGTATTTTTAACATATCATTTAAATCTGGAGGTACATACATGGCTAAACTTTCTCTTGTCCATAAATTATTTTCTGTGATATCCATTGTTAATTGAATTAGATCATAATCCAATGCAGATCCAAGAGTAAACATTAGATAATCATAAATTGTTGTATTTTGCCATTGATTTAACATATAATTTTCAGGAGGACTTCCACCTGAACCCATAGCACAAATCATTAAAAATTGTTTTGAGGCTAACAATAAATCTGCAGGTTTTGTAACATCCAAATTTTTAGCAGTTGCCCATTGAGTAAAAAATGTCCATGTATTAGAAGAATATCCATAAGAAGGATTTGTTTCGCTAACATACGAAGTATTATTTTCTGGAGGATGCGCGACACTATTACATAATAACCACATCATACCTAAGAATATCATAGAATAATCAGACTTATCAATTTCATACGCTTCTTTCCATAATTGTGCACCTGAATCAGGATCTGTAGGATCTAGAACGACTGTTCCTTTCTTTCCAGGTAAACTGACACCCATACACATACCTTGAGTAACACCTAATTCGTTAGAATATGTATTTCCATCTGAATAAACTTGAGGGCTATGATCCTTTGGGTTTGAACTGTTAACATAATCAACACCAATAATTCTTCTTAATAATTCATATCTACTTCCATAATTTTTATCTTTATCATTTGGAGTGTTTTTATTATTAGTTATAATAGCCATAAGTTTAAATACGGCACCACATTTATTTGGAGCAATTAAAGTTTTAGAGTATTTATAAAATATACCAGCTCCTTCAAAAATATCAATCCAATTTCCAGTAAAGGCAAAATTAGTTCCAAAATCAGTACGACTGTGTTCAATATAGTAACTATCAATGTTTGAATTACTATTTGTAGCCTTTGTTTCTAAATAACCAGTCCAAAACCAACCGTTTACATTAAATCTTTTTTGAATATCAGGATGAGGTGGAATCCAACTAATATTAGGAATATTACCTCTCATATCTAAGTATTCCATAAAATTAGAAATATCTTTTAGACAATCATTTAAAGATATTATTTTACCTGTTTTTGAAGAAATCATGCCATAATCTAGTCCTGGTGCATCCATCGCATATGCATCTACTGGAACAAATATTTGATCTTTATTTAAAGGATTTCTAATTTGACCAGGCGGTCCATTTGGATACCACCAGGCTCTATGTAAAGTATTTCCTTGTAAAAATGTTACTCCTCTTCCAAGAAAAGAATTCCACATATCCATTGAGGTAGCCAAAGAAATATCAGTATTTCTTATAGATCTTTTCTTAACAACTTCATCTTGAACCATAGTTTTAGGATCTTCGTCTACATATTTAACAGCCCATTGCCCTCTATGACCTAAACCTTTAGGCTGAGTTTTAGAAGGAACTGTTTGACCTATAGACATTATGTCATCATCTCTTGAAAATTCATAAAACCAGTGAAAGAATTCTGCAAAATATCCGGTTGGAATCATGGGCATTCTTTCTACCTTTGAACAAAATCCAGGTTCACACCATGGATTACATTCATTTGTACAAGCTCCTGCAAAACCATCATCTCCTCCAGGAATAATAGGTTTTTTTGGGGCAGAAAGCCAACCTTGTGTAAATCCAAATACTGGAGCAGCATTTCCATCAGGATTATAATATAATGACAAAGAATTAAAGAAATTATAAAGATATTCAGGAGTTTTACTATTAATCTCTGATTCAGGCCATGCAGTATACAGATATCCTAAATATTTTCTCATTTGTAATATCTGAGCATCTGTTAAATTTGGAAAAGTTAAAGGAGATAAGCTTGGATTTTGTACATAAGTAGCTCTTGTATATTTAGGCCATTTAGGAGTATAAGGAGTTAAAGTATTTGTATGTTCTTGAATATTTTGTAATTTAATATGCTTTTTATTAGGGGTTCTTCCTCTTAATATATATATAAGAGTAGGAACGACTATTATTAATGCTATTAAAATATAAATTATAATACGTTGGTCCATTTTTATTTAAAATAATTTTTTTTTAAAATAAATAAAATAAAATGACAGATAAAATGGTAACAATAATTTGTATTGTAGTTTTAATCATATTTATTATAATAAGTATATTACTTCCTAAAAAAGCACATTATAAAGGTTTGGTTGTGTTTGATATAGATAATACTGTTTTATGTAGGGGTGCAATGATGGGAAATTCTCAATGCAATCGTGGAAGTTCTAATATTGGATTTTTTGGACCTTGGTTATTATATCCTCAAAATCCTTGTTCTCAAAATGAACTTATCCATCCACCTACTTATGACTCTCAAAATAATAAATGGATTAATCCTCCTCAAACAGCTTATAGTCCTGATAAATTAAATGAATGGGGAGGTAACCAACCTAAATATGATGGTAGATGTCTGAAAAATGAATTAGAAGATGGAAGAGATATTTCATGCAGTATTCACGCTCCAAATAAGTTAGCATTAGATCCAAATAATTGTGATTCATCTGATGTAGATAAAGATGGTTATGCAAAGGGTGTTGATTGTGGTGCTAAAAATAGAGCTGCTAAAATAATTAAAATGTGTAGAGATAAAAATTACGCCGTTGCAGTTAATACAGCTGAATTTAAGGATGATGCAAAAAGCAAAACAAAATATCTTAAGAGTATTGGATTCACTGATCAAGAATTAACATTTCCCGAAGAAGGTGGGAATTTAACGTATAATGTTTCTCAAGGAGCAGACTTATATAGTCAAGCTAAACAAAAAGGTATTAATTTATTAGCTTTACAGAAAAAATACAATCTTCCAAAAAATAAAATTATATTATTAGATGATCAAATGGCAAATTGTAAAGCTGTCAGAGATTTAGGTTTTAAGGCATATAATATTAACACTACATTTGGACAAACATATGGCTGGTCTTGTGATCAACTTAAAGACGGAGCGAAACAGACAGATCCAGGTTCTTGTCAATGTGGAATAACTGATAAACAGATAGACGAGATTTTTAAACTTCTTGAAAAATAGACGGTGCTTATTTTAAACTAATTTAGTTTAAAATTTCTTATTTTAATCTATCTGGATGACTTAATTCAGAAATAGAAAATGAATTGTCGAGTTTTTCATTATGTATTTCGTAATTTTTATCTAAATATTCTTTAAATACAAAGTATGATAATGTATAATAAAAACTATCATTTTTTG
>JBIICJ010000025.1:0-21796 GCA_044238965.1 Micavibrio sp.
ATGTAACACCCGAACAATTACGCGATCTTCATATCAAGATTGATACACCAAAACCAAAAGTATCAGCAGCATAATTTCAAAAATCCCAAACAAAAAATAAAGGGTCGTCTGTGAGGTTACCACAAACGACCCTTCGGGAAGACCGCGACTGCCAGCAGGAGTTGGGAAAGGGTAGGGGAACCTGCTTTTTGGGTGGGACGGCAATCTGGTCAAACTTGTCTTATGCGTGTGTCTTCTTTCTCTCTTCTTTATGGGCGTATAATGCGGCATCGGCGGCTTCAAACACCATATCCACAGAATCACCATCTTTATAATCTTTGACGCCAACTGACGCACAAATCGGTACATGCATACCGTCAACATCAATCGACAAATGGTTTAATTCCCATGCTAATCTTTGAATGCGTTCTAATGCCTTGTCTTTTTCCGCGTTGGTCAATAACAACACAAATTCATCACCGCCCAATCTGCAAGCGGTATCCATCGTGCGAATTGTGTTTTGCAAAATCCGTGCCACTAATTTTAAACATTCATCACCAACCAAATGACCATGCGTGTCATTAATGACTTTGAAATTATCCAAATCAATTAATACCAAGACGCCACCTTTGGATAATCCGCGTTCGGTGCGATCCATTTCTTGATTAAACGCTTCGACAAATCCACGACGATTTTTTAACCCTGTTAATTCATCGGTAGTGGCGAGTTTTTCTAACTGTAATAATTTTGATTCATATTCAGCAATAACATCTTTGGTGCGATCTAATTCTGCATGTGTGTGGTTTAACACCGCCATAGTTGCTGATAACAAACGCCATAATCCGTCACGCGATGTTTCGACTTTTTCAGGTTCATCTTGCCATGTGCGTTTGGCATCCAATACGGCGCGTTCCAATAAAATGGCGCGACTGACGGGCGCGGTGAGCGCTTGAAGATATGATATGGTTTGGCTGTCGTTTAGGTTTAATTCGGCGAGTGAGCTGGTAGTCATTTGAATCCTTATGGTTTTTCTTTTTCTTTTTTAATATATTCCCCTCTGTAGGGTTTAATTATGCGAAGGTTGTGCCAGTAATATTATTTAATAAAATCAATGAGTTATAATAATTCTGGCCATGGTTAAGGGTGGAAAAGATCGCATTTAATGCAAATTTGACCTACTGCGTGTTGGGTATATTTTGCCGATGGGGTGGCGTATTATGTGCTTCATGAAAAATTTATGAATCTAGGCTAAAACTATCCTTATATGTTACGTATCTCATTCTTTCTTTTGACATTATTTTGTTACGCCAATGTTGCCCATGCCGTCACGCCGCTCGTGGGGCATAAGGCTGTATATGATATTAAATTACTATCATCAAAAAACGGATCGCAAATTGTCGGCATTGGCGGACAGATGACATTTTCATGGCAACCATCTTGTGATGGATGGATTACCGATAGTAGCTTTAAATTGCGATATGATTATGCGGATACAGATCCATCTTTTATCGAATCGCATTTCACCACGCATGAATCAAAAGATCATAAGGAATTGCAATTTTCATCACGCCGTATCAATAACGGTAAAGATGATGAAAAAATAAGAGGATCAGCAACAACCAAAAAAGCGTTATATATTTTGCCAAAACCAGAAACGCATATATTCGCACCTGCTACAATTTTTCCGACAAAACATACACTGAACTTAATCGATGCCGCGCGCACGGGTAAAAAATTCATTGTGGCTCACGTTTTTGATGGTAGCGATATTGAAGGCGTGATGGATATCAGCACCGTGATTGGAAAGCCCCAAATTGGTCAATTATTTGTACGCCCCACGCAAGATAAAACGGAACTAAAATCAGTTGATCAAACCTTATTAAAAGGGACATCATGGCCATTACGCATGGCGTTTTTTGCCGTTACGGAAGAGCAACCAAATGCGGATTATGAAATGAGCCTCGTTTTACATGAGAACGGTATCATTTCTGACATGATTATTGATTATAGTGACTTCACGATTAGGCAAAAATTGGTTAGTTTAAAAGCAATTCCAAACGAAGGTTGTGGACGTACAGGCAAAGATGGGTAAAATAGACAAATGAGCATAGATACAAATACATCCAAAAAAGTTTTGATCGTTGAAGATAATGAACTGAATATGAAGTTGTTCCACGATCTATTAGAAGCGCACGGCATTAATACTGTACAGGCACGCGATGGTCGTAATGTTCTTGATATTGCCCGCACTGAAAAACCAGATTTAATATTAATGGATATTCAGTTACCCGAAGTATCAGGTTTGGATGTAACGCGCTGGCTAAAGGATGATGATGAATTAAAATCAATTCCTGTGATTGCTGTGACGGCTTTTGCGATGAAGGGTGATGAGCAAAAAATCCGCGAAGGCGGATGTGAAGATTACATTTCAAAACCGATTTCAGTCACAAAATTTTTGGAAACGGTTCAAAAATATTTAAACCCAGAATTAACAAAGGCGTAATGCACCATGTCCGCACGCGTTCTTGTTGTTGATGATATTTTACCAAACGTCAAATTATTAGAAGCCAAATTATTGGGCGAATATTATGACGTTGTAACGGCACAAAGTGGCGAAGAAGCGTTGCGTAAAGTAAATGAAACTAATCCTGATATTATTTTGCTTGATGTGATGATGCCAGGTATGGATGGGTTTGAAGTATGCCGCCGTCTCAAGGATGATCCAAAAACAGCACATATTCCTGTGGTTATGGTGACAGCGCTTACCGATGTGCAGGATCGCGTCAAAGGTCTTGAAAGCGGCGCTGATGATTTTCTATCAAAGCCTGTGAATGATATTGCCCTTATGTCACGCGTGCGATCATTAGTGCGGTTAAAAATGACGGTTGATGAATGGAAGGCGCGTGAAAATACAGCCTCACAACTCGGTGTTGTTGACACGAATGCGTCTGTGATGACCATGCCTACCGACAATGGATCAATCTTAGTTGTTGAAGATTTGTCGTTTGAAGTCACAAAGATCAAAGATACATTAACATCGCGTGATCAACATAATGTTGTGGCGGTTGAATCAGGCATTCAGGCGTTACAAGCCATTGGCCAAACAGCGTTTGACATGATTATAGTATCATTAAATTTAAAAAATGAAGATGGTTTACGGTTTTGTTCGCACCTTCGATCGAACGAAAAAACACGCAGTACACCGATTGTTATGTTGGGAAATGATTCCGACATGCCGCGCATCGCCCAAGGCTTAGAAATTGGTGCGCATGATTATATTATGCGCCCGATTGATCGTAACGAATTGCTGGCGCGCACGCGGACACAAATTCGCCGTAAACGATTCCAAGAGCGTCTGCGCGCTAATTACGAAATCTCACTATCAATGGCGTTAACTGATACATTAACAGGGCTTTATAACCGTCGTTATTTTGAAGTGCACTTACAAAAAATGTTAGAGAATGCAAAATTCCAACGGAAATCGTTAGGGCTTTTGTATATGGACATTGATCATTTCAAAAAAATTAATGATACGCACGGTCATAACGTGGGTGATGAAGTCATAAAAGAATTTGCCAATCGTATTCGCGATAGTTTGCGCAGTTTCGATTTAGTGGCGCGTTTGGGCGGTGAAGAATTTGTAGCAATTTTGCCCGATATCAATACAAAATTAGCCTATCAAGTTGCTGAACGTTTGCGCCATGCGATTGCTGACCGCCCGTTTGATTGTTCTGCCGAAGGCGGGTCTTTAAATGTGACGGCATCATTTGGCGGTACGGTAGTTGATCCTGACCAAGCTGACCCAAGTTTAAGTTTAGAGATTTTAAAACGTTCTGATGAACAACTATACCAAGCAAAAAATGACGGGCGTAACAATGTTCATTTCGAAGGTCATGGTCGTATCAAGCCTGAAGACGTAGCTTCATAAAATTCAAATAATAAAAAAGCCCGCGAATTGCGGGCTTTGTTTTGCGCAAGAAAAAAGATTAGTTCTTTTTCGCTGGCGGTAATTTTTTCTCTTCAAACGAAACGTGACAACCAACTTTACCTGTTTCAGGATTCACAGCGCGTGGGTCATATTTGTTGAATGACATCTTTTCAGTGATGTTTTTTGGATTCTTTTTGATGTAATACGCATAACCGGTCGCGTTACCTTTAACGTTTTTACCGGTACTTACCAAGCGTACTTTGACGAATGCTTTTTTCTTAGCCATTGTTGTAATTCCTTAATTGTCTAACAGAACCCGTAAAATACGGATTTTGAACGGGAAGTCAAGGAGAATCCCAATATTTCCTAACTATCTGGTTTTACTGTTCTTTTTACGGTCTTTTTTCTTAAATTTACGGTTGGAATCGTGGATTCTTTTGCCTTTTTGCTTGTGAATCGGCTGGTTTGAGCTTGTTTTATACCCATCCACGTCGGCGCCATTTTCTCCATTCATCAGCTCAAAAATCATCGATCCTGACATGGGATTGGCTTCCAATACTCGGGCCATAATGGTCGCGCCCAAACGGAACACACGTCCCGTGCGACGACCGATCAACGCATGTTGACGTTCGTCGTGATGATAATAATCGGCGGGAAGGGATCGAATAGGGATCAAACCATCGGCGCCTGTATCACGTAATTTTACAAATAATCCAAACCGCGTGACACCTGCAATGCGCCCTTCGAACGCCATGCCGATTTTATCTTGCAAATAGGCGGCGGTAAATCGATCAACAGAGTTTCGTTCGGCTTCGGCAGATACACGTTCGGTTGCTGAAATATGTGCTGACATTTCGGCGAGTTTAACTTGCTCCTCATCATCCATACCGCCATCGCCTAAATTATAAGTACGAATAAGGGAACGATGCACAAGCAAATCAGCATAGCGACGAATAGGTGATGTGAAATGCGCATATTTTTCCAGTGCTAAACCAAAGTGACCAATATTATCTGGCGCGTAAACAGCTTGCGCTTGAGATCTTAAAATAATTTCGTTAATTAAGAATCCTGATGGTAATGTTTTTGCCTTTTGTAATATTTGGTTTAATTGGGCCGGTTTTACGATGCCAGCTTTGGGCAGTGATAATCCAAATGCGTCCAGAAAATTGACGGCATTCATCAATTTATCACCTGTTGGACGGTCATGAACACGATATACGCAAGGTGATTTTCGATCTTCGAGGGCGCGTGCCGCGGCAACGTTTGCCAAAATCATAAATTCTTCGATGACTTTGTGCGAATCTAATCGCGCGCGTATTGCAACGCCTGTCATTTCATTTTTATCATTGATGACAATTTTGCGTTCAGGAACATCTAAATCTAATGCACCGCGTTCAATACGCGCACGATCTAAAATTTTCCACGCATCGTATAATGGCGCGATAACATTGTTTAATAATGGCGTTATTTTTTCATCCGGTTCGCCATTCACGGCATCTTGCACTTGTTCATAGGTTAACCGCGCATGTGACATCATCAGGCCGCGCACAAATCGATATTTTAACAAACTACCGCGATCATTGATCCACATATGCACGGCTAATGTCGCGCGTGGTTCGTGCGGGCGCAGCGAACATAAATCATTTGATAAACGTTCGGGCAACATCGGAATCACGCGATCGGGAAAGTAAGTTGAATTACCGCGTTTATAGGCTTCTTTATCAAGCGGTGTGTGCGATCGCACATAATATGAAACATCGGCAATCGCGACAATTAAATGATATCCGCCTTTATTTTGTGGGTCTGTATCAGGTTCGGCGAACACAGCATCATCAAAATCACGCGCGTCTTTGCCATCAATGGTGACAAGTGGTATATCACGCAAATCATCGCGTCCGTTAATAGGAGGCACGATCATATCTTTGGTTTGTTCGATGACGGCTTCGGGGAAATGTAAACTTAAACCCGCATCGTTCAGAGCGATTAAACTAATGACTTTCGGGTCATTTTGTTCGCCGATCACTTCAATCACGCGGGCTTTTTTATTTAAATGGGCGCGGGACGGTAATATTTCCGCCATCACAATATGCCCCACATGCGCGCCATTAAAATCATGTTCTGAAACATCAAAACTGAATTTTTCTTTGCGGTTTAACGGATCCAGCATAAACCCGTTACGATGTTGGCGCAAAATAGCCACAAAGCGCGCGCGCGCGGAATCAACGCGCTTAATAATTTTGGCCTCGTATAAATCTTTTGTGAATTTGCGCAATCGTACCATCACGCGATCGCCTATTTTGACTGATGTTTTTTTATGATCATCATGAATAATGGCAATTTTGGGTGGTACGCCCTGAACTTCCTCATCCCAATCGCATGGCGTTGCAAATACATCGCCATCATCATCAATGAAAGATATTTCAACAGTTGAGATGGTGGGCAGGGCATCGGGCACGCGATAATTGCGTCCATCTTCTTTGATAATCGCGCCTTTCTTCTCAAGTATACGCAATAAATCTTTGAATTGGACCTTGTCTTCACCGCGAATTTGAAACGCATCATATAATTCGCGTTTGGATAATGATTGCCCCAATGATTCAAGATAGGTGAGAAGTGCCTCAGGGGTGGGGATCATGAATTTTCTGTTTCTGTGCCGTAATAATGAACGCCAATTTCAATTTTTGGTTTGCCAACGCTTACCCGATACGCATTCGTATCGCGGCGTGAAAAAACACATCCGCAATATTCTTGCTGATAGAAATGTTCGCGTTTTGAAATTTGAATCATACGGTTTGACCCGTTATTTTTGCGCCAATTATAATCCCAATAAGTCACATCAGGATAGCGCGCGGCGGCGCGGTGCCCGCATCCGTTAATTTGATCCATATCTTTCCAACGGGAAATACCGAGGCATGATGTATAAACTTTAAACCCATGTTCATGAGCATATAATGCCGTGCGTTCAAAACGCATATCAAAACATTCGGTGCAACGCTTGCCGCGTTCGGGTTCCCACTCCAATCCTTTGACTCGTGTAAACCAATTGGTCGCATCATAATCGGCGTCAATAAATTCTAAACCCATTTTTTCAGCAAATCGAATATTTTCAATTTTGCGCAATTCATATTCCTCACGCGGGTGAATATTGGGGTTGTAAAAATAAATAGTTAAATCCAAACCGCTCGCGATCATCGCTTCCATGACTTCGCCAGAACAGGGCGCGCAACATGAATGGAGTAACACTTTGTGTTCACCATTTGGTGCCGGTAAAATCATACGGTCATGCAGTGTGTTTGAATCGTAAGTCATAGTTATGCGGATTTTTTAGGTTTCGAGGTTGTCTTTTTCGCAGGTATTTTCTTTTTTGCGGGAGATTTTTTGGCTGTTTTTGTATCGCCATCATCTGCCTTTTTCTTGCGCGTGAATGTTTTTTTCTCGCCCAATTGTGAGATTAATTCAACCGCGCGGTTCATACCGATAGTTAATACATCATCACCCGCAGGAATGGATTTAAACCGATCTTTGTATTTGATATAAGGGCCGAAACGACCTATGCCTGCCTCCATTTTTTCTTTTGTTTCGGGATGATAACCGATCAAACGCGGCAATGCGAGCAAGCTTAATGCCGACTCTAATGTCACATCATCAGGCTTCACGCCGCGCGGCACGCCTTGGCGTTTTGGTTTATCTTGGGGGGCGGCTTTCTTTTTCTTCTTTTTACCTTTTGAATCAACCTCGTCTGGCTCGGCTTCGGCAACTTGTTGTTGTGTGGCAGGTGGATCAATTTGCACATACACGCCATATGGCCCTTTGCGTAATGACACGGTACGTCCCGTTGCGGGATCAGTTCCCAAAATTTTTGGCTCGTCTAATGACGCATTATTTTGTTCTGATTCTTCTTTTGTTTGCACAACGAGTGGGCGTGTGTGACGACATGTCGGATAGTTTGAACAGCCAATAAATGCACCAAATTTGCCCAATTTTAATGACAATCGGCCGTCAGAACATGATGGGCATGCGCGTGGATCTGGTGTCTCAACCGTTACGGGGAAAAAGTGTGGCCCCAACTCGGCATCAAGTACATCAATCACTTCGGTAATCGTCAATGATTTTGTGCCATCAACGGCGGCTTTAAATCCTGTCCAAAAATCGGTGAGGGCATTACGCCATTTCACATCACCTGCAGAGATTGCATCCAATTCATTTTCTAAATTCGCGGTGAAATCATAATCAACATATTTTTCAAAAAATTTGACAAGGAATGTTACAACCAAACGCCCGCGATCTTCGGGAACAAAACGACGTTTATCGAGCGTGACATATGATCGATCTTGAAGCACCTGCATAATTGATGCGTATGTTGATGGGCGACCAATGCCGAGTTCTTCGAGTGATTTTACCAATGATGCCTCGGAATAACGTGGTGGTGGTTGCGTGAAATGTTGTTCGGGCATGATGTCCATGGTTTTGGTATTCATACCTTCGGTTAAATGCGGTAGACGACGATTTTCTTCATTATCATCTGGTGAAATTTGATCATCATCTTCGGTATCTTCACGGTATAATGTCAAGAAGCCGTCAAACGCGATTGTAGAACCTGTCGCGCGTAACACAACATCATCGGTACCGTCCGAAATATCGGCGCTGACTTGATCAAGTACCGCGCTCTCCATTTGCGATGCCATGGTGCGTTTCCAAATTAATTCATACAACGCCGCTTGTTTATCATCTAAATAACGTGCCACTGATTTTGGGTCGCGTGATAATTCGGTTGGACGAATGGCTTCGTGTGCTTCTTGGGCGTTTTTTGCTTTTGATTTATATAAACGCGGCGCATCGGGTAAATATTTCGTACCAAAATCTTTTTCAATTAATGTGCGGCATTGTTGAACCGCGTCGATGGATAATGTTGTCCCATCGGTACGCATATAGGTAATCAAACCCACTGTTTCACCACCGATATCAACACCTTCGTATAATTGTTGCGCAAGGCGCATGGTTTGGCTCGCGGAAATGCGCAATTTGCGTGATGCTTCCATTTGCAAACTGGATGTAATAAATGGCGGCGCTGGGTTACGGCGCACCTGTTTTTTTTCAATTTTTTGAATGGATAGTGCTTTATTTTTAATGCGCTTGACCGCGGCCTCAGCGGCATCTTCGGAATTGATATCAAGCTTATCAAGCTTATTGCCTGCCAAATGAGTTAAACGCGCAAGGAATGTGGCGCCTTCAGGCGTTTGTAATTTCGCGTGAATCGACCAATATTCATCGGTAATAAATTTTTCAATTTCGGATTCGCGTTCGCAAATTAAACGGAGTGCCACAGATTGCACACGCCCCGCCGATTTTGAACCTGGTAATTTGCGCCATAAAACGGGGGATAAATTAAACCCAACCAAATAATCAAGCGCGCGGCGCGCGAGATAGGCATGGATCAATGGTTCATCTAGATCACGCGGCTTTTCAAATGCTTTTTGAATGGCGGCCTTGGTAATTTCATTAAAGGTCACGCGTTTGACGTCACGGCCTTTGGTTAAATTTTTATCATCTAAAATTTGTTTAATGTGCCATGAAATCGCTTCGCCCTCACGGTCAGGGTCAGTGCAGAGGAAAATTGTATCCGCACGTTTCACAGCGGCAGAAATATCGCGAATGGTTTTTTCACCGCGATCTGATACTTCCCATTTCATATCAAAATTATTCTCGGTATCAACCGCGCCATCTTTGGCGACCAAATCACGCACGTGACCGAAAGAGGCAAGCACTTCATAATCTTTACCAAGATATTTGTTAATGGTTTTAGCCTTGGCAGGCGATTCCACAATAACGACGTTCTGTGCGCACATATATATAAGTGTCCTTCGCGGTTAGGGCGGTACGTTAATGGCCTTAAGCAATACGACAAATTCGATTGCCAGGGAGCCTTTGTACCACACCTGAAAGTTCGAGTTCAAACAGGATGGCGTTCGCCTCTTGACTATTCAAGTGGCACGCCCGAAGGATTTCGTCAACTGATGTTGGTGCTATGGAAATATTTGAGAGCAAAATTTCTTGAATTTTACTAGAATTAAGTGGCGGCTCATGAAAAAAATCATCATTTGCGCCATCTAATAGTTTGTCATATTGTTCATATGGGCGGTGAGTTGATTCGGATGAATGAGTAAAGTTCTGTATTTCCTCAATCACATCTTCGAACGACCTTACCAAGATCGCACCATTACGGATCAAATCATTTGTACCCGTTGATCGGGGGTCGGATGGAAAACTGGGCACAGCCATCACCGCGCGTCCTTGTTCCGCCGCCATGCGCGCCGAAATTAATGAACCCGATTTTGCATTGGCTTCGATGACCACAACGCCTTGGGATAATCCTGTGATAATTCTGTTGCGTTTGGGGAAATGTTGCGCAAGTGGTTGCATGCCCAACGGCGCTTCGGATACTACCGCGCCTGTTTCACAAATTTGTTCATATAATTTTTTATTTTCAGGTGGGTAAATAACGTCAACCCCGCCCGCGATCACGGCGATGGTACCTGTGGCCAGAGATCCTTCATGTGCCGATGTGTCAATGCCGCGTGCAAGTCCTGATGCGATTACAAATTTTTGTTCCCCGAGATCACGCGACAGCGCGTAACAAAATTTGCGCGCATTTAATGACGAATTACGCGACCCAACAATACCAATCGATGGCTTGGTAAATAAACTCACATTCCCGATGACAGATAAAATGGGCGGGGCATCTTCGATTTCTTTCAACCATGCGGGATAATCATCATCATATAATGATATAATTTTCCCTTTTAATTTATGGATGTTTTCAATCTCCGCCATGGCTTTATCACGGGAAAAAATTGATATTGGTTTGCCCTTGGTAAAAAACGGAATGGCGTTTAATGCGGCCTCGGCCGTTTTATATTTTGCAATCAAACGGCGATAGGTAATTGGCCCGATGGTTTCGGTGCGCGCCAAGCAGAAATGAAAAATTAATTCATTCTCGGTCATGATTTTTTCAATTTAATTTGCGGCTCTTCTCCTGCCAATAATCGCGTGATGTTGGCATGGTGGCGAACGACCCCCAATAAACAAATGCAATAAATAATAGCGGTCATAAAGGGCGGTAAAAAATAGGCGCTCACTAATGGTCCCACCACGAATGCCATCATGGCAGAGAAAGATGAAATGCGCGTGATCGCACATGAACATAACCACGCGCCCGCCATTGATATGCCTGTGATGGGGTGAATGGCGGTGATCGTGCCGAGTGATGTGGCAACGCCTTTGCCACCTTTGAACTGTAACCACAGGGGAAAATTATGCCCGATAATGGCGGTGAGGCCAGCCAGTGCGGCCAATGTATCGTCTTGTGTAAAAAACCGTACAATCAAAACAGCAATTAAACCTTTGGAAATATCGAGAATAAGCGTTAATAGCGCGAGTAATTTATTACCCGTGCGTAGCACGTTCGTCGCGCCAATATTACCCGAACCAATATTACGAATATCACCATAACCCGCGATACGGCACAGCACTAAACCAAACGGAATTGAACCCAAGAGATAACCACATAAAATCGGAAAGATAAAATTTAACATGACAATAATAAATCCAATACAGCCATACGAAGTGGAACACCATTCGCACCTTGATCAAAAATAACACTTCGACGCGGATCATCGGCAACATCATCGGAAATTTCAACGCCGCGGTTCATGGGACCTGGGTGCATCACAATCGCATCCGATTTTGCGTGCGCCAATGTTTCGGTTGTTAAGCCATATTGATGGTGATAGGCGATATCATTCGGAATGGACGTGACATCCATGCGTTCTTTTTGAATGCGCAGCATCATTACCACATCGGCATTTTGTAAACCCTCTTTCATATTGGTGAATAGATGAATTCCATTTTGTGGTTTGGGTAATAAATTTTCAGGTGCGATGATGTTCACGCGTGCGCCCATACGCGTGAGTAAATTAATATTATCGGCGGCAACGCGGCTATGCGCGACATCACCGCAAATGGCAATGGTAAGGCCTTCGATCTGCTTTTTATGTTCCAAAATGGTCATGGCATCGAGCAAGGCTTGGGTTGGGTGCGCGCGATATGAATCGCCCGCATTAATCACAGGGCAATTGACCATACTGGCCACAAATTGTGGCGCGTTATATTCCTTGTGGCGAATGATAATCGCATCCGGATTGTAACCTGATAAATATTTTATTGTATCAGTAAATGTTTCGCCCTTTACCGCCGATGATGTAGCTTCGTCCCATGAAATAATTTTTGCACCCAAACGATACGCCGCCATCTCAAATGACACGCGCGTGCGCGTCGATGGTTCGGCAAATAAATTGATGATAACTTTGCATTCTAATTTTTTACGAAAATGCGTTTTATGCGCGAGAGCATGCTTATGAATGTTGGCACGACGTATAATCGTATTCACATCTTCGATCGATAGGGACGGGATATCCAATAAATCACGTGTTGTGATTTTATGGGCGGGTGGATTGCGAAATAGTTTAAACATATAATTATCTCACAGCTTCAATAATGTTTTGCGTGACTAAATTTTCGATTGTCTGGTTAGTATAGCCCAGTTTTTGTAATACCGAAATGGTGTCTTGTCCACAGATGGGGGGCGCACATTGGTAAGAAACAGGCGTTTCAGAGAATTTTAGAGGGCTTCCGACCAAATCTGTTGGCTGTCCCGAGACATGATCCATCGAGATTTTCATCTCACGCGCGGTGATTTGATCGCTCGCAAAAATTTGTGCCATATTTTGTACGGGGCCTGCGGGGATATCAACGGCGCGGCATGCATCCACAAAATCGGATACAGTAAATTGTTTGATCGCATCCGATAACAAAGGAATTAAAATATCGCGATTTAAAACGCGGGCGGGGTTTGTTTTGAAACGATCATCATCGCTCCATTCATCATGCTTTAACAATGCGCATAATTTTTGAAATTGTTTGTCATTGCCTACTGCGAGCACTAACCATCCATCGGATGCTTCGAATGCCTGATAAGGAACAATCGTTGAATGTTCATTACCGTATCGCTTGACAACTGTGTGTGATGTTAAATAATATTGCGCTAAATTTGTCATGCTGGCGAGTGTGGAATCCAGCAATGATACATCAATCATCTGCCCCTTATTTGTTGTGTGGCGTGATTGCAACGCCGCCAAAATACCAACCGTGACATGAAGCCCTGTGAGAATATCACTTAACGCCACACCTGCCTTCATCGGCGCGCCATTAGGTTCGCCCGTCACAGACATGAGGCCGCCCATGGCTTGCGCGACCAAATCATATCCAGGTTCAGTGGATAATGATCCATTTTGTCCAAAGCCTGTAATAGAGGCATAAATTAATCGCGGATATTTATCTTTGAGCGATGCATAATCAAGCCCGTATTTTTCAAGCGATCCCACTTTAAAATTTTCAATTAAAATATCGGTATCATGCAATAAATCATGAATAATTTTTTGTCCAGCCTGCGTTGTAATATCAATCGCTACAGATTTTTTATTGCGGTTGATCGATAGATAATAGGCACTTTCTTTTGTACCTTCAAGAAACGGAGGACCCCATTGGCGCGTATCATCGCCCGCAAATGGTTTCTCAATTTTGATGATGTCTGCCCCCATATCGCCGAGCATTTGTGTGGCATATGGCCCCGCGAGCACACGGGATAAATCCAAAACTTTGATACCAGTTAATGCGCCCATTTATAAATTCCACCATCCTTGAAATAATCCGAATAACGCAATAACAATACCAACACAAAATCCAGGTCCCGCAGGAAATTTTAAATTATGCGTATCAAATTTCCGTCCATCACGTTTGGCAGTGATATATCCCCATGTCAAACCATGTACCAACCCTGCCATTGCCCCAAATGTGATCGCCATGATCACACCGAATGCGCCTAAACCTAAACCTGCGGCGGCGAGTAATTTGACATCCCCCAAACCCATCGATTCTGTTTTGTAATACGCATTGCCGCCCGCGCGAATGGCGTATAAAAACCCACCGCCTAAAATTGAACCAATAATCATCGAAAGCGGCGATAAAATTTCAAAATCATACGACCAATGCAGGGCAATCATGAGAAGGGCGAGCGCGATATTTAATTTATCGGGCAATATCCAATGGCGTAAATCAATAATCGTGTGCGCAATCAGCACGCCCGCGATCGCAAAAAATATCAAAAAAGGCAAGACATCTAAAAAATTCATGCTATATATGTCCCATTCCTATTAATTTTTGTCCAGATGCATAGAGGTTTTATCCATGGGTTATAAAGTGGCAGTTGTTGGCGCGACAGGTAATGTTGGCCGTGAAATGTTAAATATCTTAGCGGAACGCAATTTCCCCGTATCTGAAATTGTACCATTAGCATCAGCGCGTTCGGCCAATTCCGAAATTTCATTCGGTGACAAAAATGTAAAGGTGCAAGACCTTGCGAAATATGATTTTAAAGGGACGGATATTGTTCTCTCATCAGCGGGGGGAAAAATTTCGGCGGATTTTGCGCCTCGCGCAGGCGCAGATGGCGCGGTTGTCATCGACAATACATCACATTTCCGCATGGACCCCGATGTGCCATTGGTTGTGCCTGAAGTAAACCCCGAGGCAATTGCGGGATATACAAAGAAAAATATTATAGCGAATCCAAATTGTTCAACCATTCAAATGGTGGTTGCGTTAAAGCCATTGCATGATGTTGCGAAAATTAAACGCGTGGTGGTATCGACTTATCAATCTGTATCAGGCGGCGGCAAAGAAGCGATGGATGAATTGTTCAATCAAACACGCTCTGTTTACATGAATGCGCCATCAGCGCCACAAATTTTCCCGAAGCAAATTGCGTTTAATATCATTCCACAAATTGATGTGTTCATGGATGATCGTATGACCAAAGAAGAATGGAAAATGGTTGTTGAGACCAAAAAAATTCTTGATCCCAAAATTAAGGTCTGTGCGAATTGTGTACGTGTGCCTGTATTTATTGGGCATTCAGAGATGGTCAATGTTGAATTTGAACATGAAATTTCGGCTATCGAAGCACGTAATATTTTACAAAAAGCCAAAGGTATTACCGTTATTGACTTGGAATCGGATATTGATTACGTCACGCCACATGAGATTCAAGGCGAAGATAATGTATTTATTTCGCGCTTGCGCGAAGATCCAACGGTGGATAGCGGTTTAAATTTCTGGTGCGTTGCTGATAATTTGCGCAAAGGCGCGGCATTAAATGCTGTGCAAATTGCTGAATTATTGATACGTGATTATTTGAAAAAATAATATGACACAAAAAACAGATGATGATTGGAAAATCTGTTTAACATCCGACCAATTTCGGGTGTTGCGCCAATGTGGCACTGAACCGCCTATGTCATCACCGTTAAATGGTGAAAAACGGGCGGGGGTGTATCATTGCGCGGGGTGCGATGCGCCGTTATTTTCATCTGTCACAAAATATGACAGCCGATCAGGATGGCCATCATTTTTTGCGCCCGTATCAGAAATCGCTATTGGTCAATCAACCGATTATCATCTGGGGTATCCGCGCACCGAAATTCATTGCGCCCAATGTCAGGGGCATTTGGGGCATGTGTTTGAAGACGGCCCCCCACCGACAGGACTTCGGTATTGTATCAACGGTATTTCTTTGGTCTTTAAGCCTGCATAAATTCACGGTAAACGCGCTTAAGCGGTTGATTTCATATCAGTTTAGGCATATTTATATATTAGGTAACCCACCAATAGGAATATTATGTCATCAGATCGCCCTTTATCCCCTCATCTACAGGTCTGGAAATGGTCCATTACCATGGCCTTATCCATTTTTCACCGTGCCACTGGCTCCGCTTTGGCGGTTGGTCTGGCGCTTATCACATGGGGGCTTGTGTCAGCGGCAACGTCACCTGAATCATATGCCCAATTTTTAACATATATGTCATCACCCATTGGACAATTTATGTTACTCGGGTGGACATTCGCCTTGTTCTTTCATATGGGCACAGGCGTGCGCCATTTGATCATGGATACGGGGCGATTGCTCACCGCGAAAGAGGGTGATATTGCCGGCGGTTTCATTATTTTGTTCGCGTGTTTGGCAACGGCCTTTACATGGGCTGTTGTGAAAGGGTTGGTATAACATGACAATGAAATGGGAAAACTCACCCTTTAAAAATCCAATGGCACGTGCACGCAATGTTGGTTCGGCGCATGCGGGCGTTCACCATTGGCTCATGCAAAAATTTACGGCTGTATCAAATTTGCTATTGTCATTGTGGCTTATCTATTCACTCGCGCAAGGGTTCGCATCAAATTTTACAGGTGTTGAAATATTTTTACAAAACCCTGTGAATGCTGGTTTGTTGATCTTGTTTTTATTGTCATCATTTTATCACGCGGCTTTGGGGTTAACGGTTGTCATCGAAGATTACGTTCATTGTGAAGCCACAAAATTGGCATCATTATTTGCTGTGAAATTTGTGATTACCGCAGGATGCGTTTTGTCAATTTTATCTGTTTTAAAATTAGCGATTTAAGGTTTGGTATAAAAAATGTCAGCATATGAAATTATCAATCATGAATATGATGTTGTTGTGGTCGGCGGCGGTGGTGCGGGTTTGCGCGCGGTCGTTGGTATGGCGGAAAAAGGTTTGAAAACCGCCTGCATTACCAAAGTATTCCCGACGCGTTCACACACCGTGGCGGCGCAGGGCGGTATTTCGGCGGCGCTGGGTAATATGGGCGAAGATGATTGGCGTTTTCACATGTATGACACCATCAAAGGGTCTGATTGGTTAGGCGACCAAGATGCGATTGAATATATGTGCCGTGAAGCCATTCCCGCGATTATCGAACTTGAACATTACGGCGTGCCATTTTCACGTACGGCGGCGGGTAAAATTTATCAACGCGCATTTGGCGGTATGACCACCCATTACGGGAAAGGTACGGCGCAACGTACATGCGCGGCGGCTGACCGTACGGGGCACGCGATTTTGCATACGTTATATTCACAAGCCTTAAAATTCCGCGCTGAATTTTTCGTTGAATATTTCGCGCTTGATTTAATCATGGATGATGAAGGTGGATGTGTTGGCGTTCTCGCGCTCAATTTAAATGATGGTACCATTCATCGTTTCCGTGCGCATCAAACTGTACTCGCCACTGGTGGGTATGGCCGCGCGTATTTTTCATGTACATCAGCGCATACATGCACAGGTGATGGCGGCGGTATGGTTGCGCGCGCTGGATTGCCTTTGCAAGATATGGAGTTTGTGCAATTCCACCCCACAGGTATTTATGGCGCGGGTTGTTTGATCACCGAAGGTTCACGTGGTGAAGGTGGATATCTCACCAATTCCGAAGGCGAACGTTTCATGGAACGTTATGCCCCATCGGCAAAAGATTTGGCATCACGCGATGTTGTATCCCGTTCTATGACCATCGAAATTCGCGAAGGTCGCGGCGTGGGCGCAAATAAAGATCACATTCATTTGCATTTGGAACATCTTGATCCAGATATTATTCACTCACGTCTTCCAGGCATTGCCGAAACCGCAAAAATTTTCGCGGGCGTTGATGTCACACGTGAACCAATTCCTGTTCTGCCAACTGTGCATTATAATATGGGCGGTATTCCCACCAATTGGCGCACCGAAGTGGTGAATCCAACTGAATCCGATCCAAACCGCGTTGTGCCTGGTTTGATGGCGATTGGTGAGGCGGCGTGCGTATCTGTTCACGGCGCAAACCGTTTGGGTTCAAATTCATTGCTTGATTTGGTTGTATTCGGTCGTGCAGCGGCGATACGCGCGGCAGAAACCGTGACTGCAGGCGCACCGCATAAATCAATTTCGAAAGATAAAGATGATCGTGCGTTATCTCGTCTTGATGCAATTCGTAATGCTAATGGATCTGTGTCGGTCACGGAATTGCGCAATGATATGCAACGCACCATGCAAAACCATGCGGCTGTGTTCCGTTCGGGTGACAGCTTGACCGAGGGTTGCACCAAAATTGATGCGACATTTACGCAACGCAATGATATGCGCATTTCTGACCGCTCATTGATTTTCAATACAGATTTGATTGAGGCGATTGAACTTGATAATCTGCTCTATCAATCGGTGGCAACATTGCATTCGGCGGTAAACCGTGAGGAAAGCCGCGGCGCGCATGCGCGTGAAGATTTCACGGAACGTGATGATGATAAATGGATGAAACATTCGATCATATACGTGAATGACAATGGTAAAACATCCATGACCTATCGCCCCGTCATTCTGAAAACATTGACTAACGAAGTCGATGTCTTCCCACCCAAAAAACGCGTTTATTAAGATAGAAAAGACAGAGAGACCTTCAGACAATGGCAAAATTTTCTCTTCCGCAAAATTCAAAAATCACTTCGGGTAAAAAATTCGAAGCGCCGAAGGATGCAAAACGCACCAAGACATTTAAGGTCTATCGGTGGGACCCTGATCAACCTGATCAAAACCCGCGCCTTGATGAATATACAATTGACCTTGATAAATGCGGGCCGATGGTGCTCGATGCCATTATTCACATTAAAAATAATATCGATTCATCACTAACATTCCGCCGTTCATGCCGTGAAGGCATTTGTGGTTCATGCGCGATGAATATTGACGGGTCAAACACATTGGCGTGTTTAAAATCAATTAATGATGTAAAGGGTGATATCAAAATCACCCCATTACCACATATGCCTGTGATGAAGGATTTGGTGCCTGATATCACCCACATCACAGCGCAATATGCATCGATTGAACCATGGATGAAAACGGAAACAACGCCGCCAACGCGCGAGAGATTGCAAAGCCCCGAAGATGCTGAAATGCTCAACGGTGCGGACGGCAAAGGCCCTGCGGCATGTATTTTATGTTTCTGTTGTTCGACATCATGTCCGTCATATTGGTGGAATGGCGATCGTTTTATGGGGCCGGCTGTATTGCTTCAGGCCTATCGTTGGCTTGCTGACACACGTGACGAAGCGGCGGGTGAACGGCTTGATCAACTCGAAGATCCATTCCGTTTATACCGTTGTCACACCATCATGAATTGTACGCGCACATGCCCCAAGGGTTTAAACCCTGCCAAGGCGATTGCTGAAATTAAGAAGATGATGGTCGCAAGATCGGCGTAATCAATATTATTTCTTAAATTTTAATTTTTGTTCTTTGATCCAGACATTAATATGTTTTTGGCCTGTCTTTTGTTGATAGGCTTCGTAATATTGTTGGTGATATTGCTCCGCGCGGACATAGTGATTTAACGGCAAAATCTTTGTTGCAATTGGCTTTTTAAATTCTTTTTTTGCGGTGAAATCAGCAAACACATCTTTTACAATTTTTTCTTGCGCGGCATCACTTGTATAAATGGCGGATGTATATTGAAACCCAATATTCACGCCTTGCCCGTTGGTTTGTGTGGGATCATGCGCGTCCGTCATAAAATGACGAATAATTTGTTCATAGGAAATAATTTTCGGATCAAACACCACTTGAATCACTTCGCGAAATCCCGTATCGCCCTGTGATACATCTTCGTATCGTACATCACGTTTGACATCGCCTGCATAACCGCTCTCGGTATAGAGAACACCTTCAAGGCGGCGAAATTCGGACTCGACACACCAAAAGCAACCGCCCGCCAGTGTGGCCACAGGATATCCTGCGGGACGTTCGGTTAAGATATTTTTTTGCGGCGAATAATCAGGGCTAGCCTTGATTTCTGCGGCATTAGCAAGGGGAAAAGATCCTAAGATTAGGGCGAAGAGGGTGAAGATAATTTGTTTCATACATAGTTATTCGCACGGAATGACCAAATGGTTTCACTTATTTTCAAAAATTTTATAAAATAATCACATGATAAATAAACATAAGGCACAAATATGGTCATGGGCACTCTATGATTGGGCGAATTCAGCCTTTTCGACCCTCATCTTAACATTTGTATTCGCCACTTATTTTACATCCAGTGTCATGGATGACACAGTCAAAGCCGCCAGCCTCTGGAGTACGTCGATTGGTATCTCGGGTTTATGTTTGTTATTTTTATCTCCCATCATGGGCGGCATTGCTGACCATAGTAAGCGATTAAAATTATGGATCATTATATTGATGATATTCATGATCGGTGGATTAGTCATGATGAACGTCGCACCACATGCGTCATTGGATAAAGTTTACATGGCTTTATGCGGATTGATTATTGCCAATATCGGATTTGAATTGGGCGTTGTGATAGTGAATTCTTATTTACCGCATATTGCACCTGCGGAAAATCAAGGGTCTGTTTCATCATTTGGATGGGGTATGGGATATATTGGCGGCATTGTTGCGATGGTTTTAACTTTGTTTGGATTTATTGGTCTGGGTGACATCAAGCCATGGTTTGAATTACCGCGATTGAACGCTGAACATATACGATCTGTGTTGCCGATTACGGGGTTATGGATGGTTGTTTTTTCATTGCCATTATTGATATTTTTACCATCATCGTTATCAGTACAAACACATAAACTTTCTTTTCGTGATTATATTATGACGCCATTTCAACATTTGATACATAGCATTCGCGACGATCAAAATTGGCGATATTTTTTAATTGGCTCTGCTTTATATCGTGATGGATTATCAACTTTATTTGCCATGGGCGGTATTTACGCCGCCGCCAAATACGGCATGTCAACGCAAGATATTTTGATATTCGCGATCGGCATTAATATCACGGGCGGTATTGGTTGCTTTATTTCGGCAAAGCTTGAGTCAAAAATATTACCATTCACTGTGATTAAATTTTCATTGGTGGGGTTGATGATATGTGGCGCGTGTGTATTGATTGCGCCTACATCACTTTGGTTCATGATATTTGCAATGATTTTGGGATTCTTTGTGGGGCCTGTGCAATCAGCATCACGTACATTGGTATCGCACTTATCATTACCTGAACATGTTGGTGAACGATTTGGTATGTATGCGTTATCAGGGCGGGCGGTTGCGTTTATAGGCCCGTTTTTATTCGGGTTTTTAACGCATGTGTTTCAATCACAAACGGTGGGGCTTGCATCCGTTTTATTGTTATGGGGCGTGGGCTATGTTATATTCACCCGCGTAAAGGTATCACCAACATGATTACAAATTTTTATCCGTCACCCAATGTGAATGATCGTGTGAATGGTCAAAAACCATCATTGGTGATTTTGCATTATACAGGAACAGTGACAGCAATCGAGGCACATGAAATTTATATGATGCCACAAAAAGTATCGCCGCATTATATGGTTGATCGTGATGGATCAATTTCACAATATGTTCATGAGGATAAACGCGCATGGCATGCAGGAAAATCATATTGGCGCGGTGATACCGATATCAATTCATCATCCATCGGTATTGAAATTGTCAATTCAGGTCATGAATATGATATGGAAGCATTTCCTGATGTGCAAATGAATGCAGTTGTGGAATTGGTGCGTGGCATTCAATCACGATGGAATATCCCTCATAAAAATATATTGGGGCATTCCGATATAGCTGTGGGGCGTAAAATTGATCCAGGTGAGCATTTCCCGTGGGAGTTTTTGCACGCCAATAATATTGGCATTTTACCAGACCCGAACCATACCGATATGATTGACCATGTACATCAAGCATTGATCACTATAGGGTATGATCCTGATGTTGATTTATATGCGGTCATTGGCGAATTTCGCCGTCATTATCTGCGCCACACCGATTTAAATGCAGGTGTTGATGACGAATTGCGCCGTGCCTTATCATCAATCTTGCAACAAATTTCATAGCGGTATATAACAAACGCACCAACGGG
>JBIICJ010000143.1:0-5437 GCA_044238965.1 Micavibrio sp.
GGCGGTGCCGCAGCCAGCCAGAGGCTCCGGTGAATGCAACGCCCGCACTACAATCCCCACCCGACCACGGCCCCGGCACTGAGCTATCCCGCCTCTTGAAGCGGATCGGCATTGAGCCAACGCCAACCTGTGCCTGCCGCGCCAAGGCAGCGCAGATGGACGCATGGGGGCCAGACGAGTGCAGCAAGCCAGAACGCATTGACGAGGTGGTGAAGGTCATGCGCGAGGAAGCCGAGGCTCGCGGCCTGCCGTTCCTCGACATGGCCGGGCGATTGCTCGTGCGGCGGGCGATTGCGAACGCACGCCTGAACGCTTGACAGTGCTGCCACCCTAGTGGCATGGGACGCACCAAGCCACAGCCGAAGCCCGAGGCGGTGATCCTGCCGCCTGAGCTGGACGACGACGACGAGCACGCTGGCGGTGGCATCCCAGATGAGGACGGGTGGATTCACCTCACAGGGAAGGAGCCCCAGCGTGAAGACGAAGCAAAGCCAAAGCGGCGGCCTGCTCGACGACGTGAGAAAGGCGATGGCGGCCATCCGCCACGGTAGCAAGCGGTGGCACGAGAAGGTTGCCCCTGAGCACCTGGACGAGCTCGCGGCCATCAAAGCGGCCTGGAGGGCCGGAGAACTCGGCACACGCAGAAAGACGTTGGCGAGAAGCATCGCAGCCAACATGCGTGCTCGTGGCATTTCGGACGTTGGCGAACAGGGGGTAATGACATGGCTCGACGAAGTCTGAAGGACCAGGTCGCCGAGGACGTGAGCCACTCGCAGCAGCTGGCCGCCGACGCTGAGCTGGCCCGGCTGCGGTCTGAACTGGCGACGTACCGGAATAGGTACAAGGCGGCGCTGGCTCAGATCGACCGCGAGCGTGAGCGGGGCGACGCCCTTGTGGCACTCTCTGGCATTCAAGCCGTCAAGGCCCCTTTGCCCAAGGGTGTCAAAGCCAAGCGGCACGACGCCACGGCGGTGCTGATGCTCTCGGATGTCCACTGCGAAGAGCGCATCCTGCCCGAGACCGTGAACGGCGAGAACGACTACTCGCTTGACGTATGTCAACTGCGGATGAACGAGCTCGAGGAGCGATTCATCGCCTGCCTTGAGCACGAACGCAATCAGGCCAACGTCCGCCGGGTTCTCGTCTGGCTCGGCGGCGACTTCATCACAGGGCACATCCACCCTGACTGCATGGAAGTGGCCCAGCTCTCGCCGATGAACGCCACGCGGTGGATCGCTGAGCGGTTGCGTGGGCTCATTGACTCCATTGCCGGGAACGCCGACGAGGTGATCGTCTGCACCAACGCCGGCAACCACGGCCGCAGCACCGAGAAGAACCGCATTGCCACGGAGCTCGACCACTCGTGGGAACAGATGATGTACTTCACGCTGGCCCGCGAGGAGAAGAACAAAAACGTGTCTTGGAGGATTGCCGAGGGGCACCTCGGGTACGTGGACCTGGACGGGTTCCTCGTACGCACCACCCACGGCCACTCCATCCGGTTCGCTGGTGGCGTCTACGGTCTGGCCTTGCCGGCCAGCAAGGCGATCGCCCGGTGGGACGCAGGCCGCCGTGCCGATCTCACCATCTTCGGCCACTACCACTCGTGGGGCTGGCTGCGTGGGGCTCGCTACGTGGCCAACGGCAGCGTGATTGGACACTCACCGTACGCTGAGCGGGTGGCCTCGCCAGAGCGGCCCTGCCAGGGCATGGCCATCATCGACCACGGCCGGCACGAGGTGACGCGGGCGTATCCGCTCTTCTGCGACAGAGACTTGAGAAAGGGAACCAAATGACAACCGCACTGGATGAATCCAACGCCGCCCTGCGTGAAGCTGTGGAAGCCCGCCTGGCTGGCGGCTGCTGCGACGGTGGCAAGTGCCAGCCGGCCGACGACGCACCCGAGCGGTGGAAGGCGGCGACGCTGGCCAGTGCCAAGAAGTATGCCGAGCGGCTCACGGGCGACAGCCTGCTGGCTGCCTCGGACGTTCACCCCACGAGCCAGGCGTTCTACGATCTGTGCGACGGGCTGAAGCGGATGCACGCTGGCAAGAGCCGAGACTACGGATGCCCGAGCGGGACCGACCCGCTGGCGAATATTCGCAACGGGGCCAAGTTTGTCGGGATCCCGTCTTGGAAGGCTGCGATGGTGCGGCTGTCGGACAAGGTCACCCGGCTGGCCACGTTCAATGCGACAGGGTCTCTGCATAACGAGGGTGTGGCCGACACGCTCGAGGACCTGGCCAGCTACAGCCTCTTGGCACTGCTGCTGTACCGGGAAGAGCAGGGCGACTAGGCGTATCAGGAAACGTCGCTTTTCCGTTGCTTTTGCGATACGTCTCTGGCACGTGATTTAATGCTCAGTCGTCGAGTAGCCCCGGTCGCTCGCGGAGCAACTCGCGTATCTGCTCAAGCTGCTGCCTCGTCTCCTCGCTCGGCTCGCCGTGCTTGAGGATTGAGCGGCAGTGCTGGTCCACGGCCCAGAGCACACCCTTGGCCTCGCGCCCCTGCATGGCGGCGGTGAACTCGGTCTGTTCTTCCGGTAGGCGGAAGCGGAGGGTGGCGTGCATGTTCCAGATTCCAGAATGAGACGCCGCCCGGCGGGTTGCCAGCCGGGCGGCGTGAGGGCATTAGACAGAACGGGTCAATGAGTCACTGGGTTGCCGTCTTCCAGCCAACCCAAAAGCCGTGCTCGAACTCTCCGACAAACCTTCGGCGATCTCCCTGCTCAACATTCATTTCAGACGCAGCTCGTCTGCCAAGTGCCTCGACTTGCTCAGAGCTTGGCTTCAGTGCGCCTGCTTTTGCCAGATCCATCGCTGCTAATCCACCAGCGATGGTTGCCCCAGATGGAGACGCGTCCGCCTTTTTCTTTGCAGCGTCCTTCTCCTTGGCTACCTTGCGTGCAGCCCGATCGGCAGCCACCTTGGCGTCGAGCTCCTTCCACCGTTCTGGAAACATTGCCCGACCACCGAGATCGAAAGCGACCATGGCAGCAATCACAACACCGAATGCCACGGCGGCTTTTTTCAGCTTTGACATCGCACCCTCCTTTCAGGTGAGTTTGCTACGGTACGGCGGGGTTGGCTCGGCTTTCAAGCAACTGGCCTGTCGCCCGTAGATTCATCGCCTCCGCTGCGCAGGTCGCCGTGCTTTTCTGGCGGCTTGTCGAGGTCGGGCAGGTAGTCCAGGTTGGATTCCCGCCCGGTGATCTCCTCGTCGTAGTAGTGGTTCTCAGCCATCTCCTCGGACGAGTGGCCCAGCTGCTTTCTGGCCGAGATCCCGGCCCGCTTGAGGTAGCTGGCCGTGGATTTGCGGATGGCATGGAACGGCTTGTAGTCCACGCCGGCCACCCGGCAGAGCACCCGCAGGCTGTTGTACGCAGACAGCGGCTCCCGGTCATCCAGCCAAGGCCATACGCGAGCCTCTGGCGGGCCTTTCTGTGCCGCCAGCATCTTTGCTAGGTCCGGCGTGATCGGCCGTGTAATGGTCTCCCTGTGGCCCTTACGGGTGGCAGCGAGGAACGTGAGCGTGTGCTGCTCGAGGTCCACCTCCGACCACCGGATCTGCAGGATGGCACCTATCCTCTCGCCGGTCTGAAACATGGCCATGATTTTGGTCGGCCAGTACCAGGCGGCCGGCTTGCCCGAGACCAGTCCCTTCCGCCGTCGGCCAACCTCGACCAGCTTGGCAAGCTCCTCGGCCTTGTACGCCTTTGGCACGGGCTTTGGCACCTTCGGCCTGGCGTAGTCGGGGAACTCAATCATCTGGCCGTCTGACCGCTTCCACCGCTTTTTGGCTAGCCAGTTCCACAGGGTGCGGATGTGGGCCGAGTCTTTCGCCAGAGACGCCGGGCTGATCAGCTTCCACCGCGAATGCTGAGTGACACGCCGCCACCGCAGGAACTTGGCGATCGTCAGATCGTCGAGGTCGTCCACGGTCGGCTCCCGGCCCAGAAAGTCTCGCAGGCGGGCCAGCGTCGCCACGTACATCGCCACCGTCCGGTCGCACAGGTCCTTGTGTGGGGCAAATCGGTCGATCAACAGGTCTTTCAGCTGCATCTTCGCTCTCCTCTTTTGGGTTTGAGGGGCGATGCTAGCACATAGTGTACAGATGTTCAAACTGCACCCCATCCGCTAGAACAATCGCCCCCTTTGGGGTGAGTTGATAGTGTACAGAGTTTCGAGTGAACAGACCAAGGTTGGCCGTGCCGTGGACCAAGGTTGTCCACGCAAGTTTGACACTAGAATCGCTAGCGTTACATTGCAGGAATGATTGCCGTGGCCTCACCAGACAAAGAATGGATCACAGTCGCCGAAGCGGTGAAGCTCTGCGGCTGCACCGAGGGCTACATCCGGCGGCTGCTCATCGCCGAGGATCCCAGGCTGACCGGCTGGAAGGCCGGCGAGCGGGCCTGGCTGGTCAAGCGGGCCGACGCCGTGGCCCTCAAGGCCAGCCTGTCCACCCGATCCGTGGGCAGGCGAGCCGAGAAGCCGGCGGCACCCAAGCCGAGCCGCAAGCGGAAGCTCTCGTAATCCTCGAGGAAAACCGCACCCCAGAAAATCTGCTCAAGAGCCCTTGCAGGAAGTAACGATATCGGTACACTAGGGCCAAGCGAGCACGGTTGCTCGCGGACCTCGAGCAGAAAGACAAAGCGATGACCTCTAGCAAACACGTCCGCCAGCAGATTGCCAGTCTAGCCTCCGGCGAGTGCCGGTGGATCGGCCGCGAAGACGTTCACGTTTACTGCCGCCGCCCTTTCGTCGAGTGCCTCATGCCCAGCGGACGCATGGGCTGGCAGCCAGGCCCAGCGACGTACTCAGTTGTCTGCCCGTCTGCTGGCCTCAAGCACGGCACCTGGGTGCCGGCCGACGAGGCAGCCACCACTGTCAGTGGCATGCTGAATGGCTTTGCCGTCACGGTTGCCGCTGCCTGAAAGCACGACTCGCCTGCCGGCCATAGTGCCAGCGGGCCAAAGGATTCTCTCGGCCAAGGAGGGCCAAGCGATGAAACGACACCTCGACCGGCTGATCCAAGCCCTCGTTTTCGTTCGGCTCGGCCAGCAGCTGGGCACCGACAGCGATCTCGCCCAGGCGGTCGCTCACGGCATCGACCTGGTTGTTTCCACGCTCTCCAGATTTCTTGCTTGACAGAAGTAACGCTATCCGTACTCTCTCGCAACGAAGTCACGTTAGCGGCACACAGAAAACCCTGACTGATGCACGCAGTTTCCAATCCCCAAAACACCAACTGGAATGCTTGACCACTAGATTGACTTACCTGAACACACGTATATCTTTGCCCCAACAGCGAAGGAGACGACCCACATGGATGCTCATCACGCCGAATACGCCGCAGCAGTCGCCGGAATGCAGGAGACCTACGGCACGAACACGCAGAACACGTTCGCCGTCGGCGACCACATCTCGTTCCGGCT
>JBIICJ010000026.1:0-21675 GCA_044238965.1 Micavibrio sp.
ACTATCGAATCAGACTATCAGGAATAGCGAGTGGACGAAAGCCTGTCTAGGGGAGTGATATCAAATCGTCAAAAAATAGGCATAAAAAAATGGGGCCGTTCTGTTACGAGGCCGCCCCGCGCCCTACCTATCTTCAAAATAGGGATTTTGTAGCGTCAAACTGCAATTAAGCAGCTTGTGCAACAGCAACTTCAAAGTTGTCGTTAGCAACTACTCTGTTATCATTGGCATTTAATTGCCTTTGGACGGATAACGACCGTACCTCCAACGAATGCAAATCATGACCTTTATTACGCGTGTCGATCCTGTGTCGGCCCCAGCACAGATTGACCTTCCGTTTTAAAAAAAATGTTTCGGAAAATCACTCTATGGTGGAGCCGCCGGGCACTGCCCCCGGGTCCACAACGTCTATTCTATCTGACGTTTAGCATCATAGTCAGGTTACCCTGACATTCTTATTATAGAATTTTTGTGGGTAAATGTCCAATCATTGTCTTGCCCCGCCCCCTTTTCCATCTATTTCCCGTTAGTGTCATAGTTGATTAAAGGAGAGTTCAAATGCAGCAATATCATGATCTTATGCGCCATGTGATGGAACACGGCACCACCAAAACCGATCGCACAGGCACAGGTACAAAATCTGTGTTTGGGTATCAAATGCGATTTGATCTGTCCAAAGGGTTCCCATTAGTCACCACCAAAAAATGTCACACCAAATCGATCATCCATGAATTATTGTGGTTTTTATCGGGCGAAACCAACATCAAATATTTAACCGACAATGGCGTATCAATCTGGAATGAATGGGCCGATGAAAATGGAAATTTAGGCCCCGTGTATGGATATCAATGGCGGTCATGGCCCGCGGCCGATGGGCGACATATTGATCAAATCACCAATGTAATTAATCAAATAAAAAATAATCCCGACTCACGACGTTTGATTGTGAGCGCGTGGAATGTCGGCGATGTGGAAAAAATGGCATTACCGCCATGCCATATGTTTTTCCAATTTTATGTCGCGGATGGAAAATTATCGTGTCAATTGTATCAACGATCCGCCGATATTTTTCTTGGCGTGCCGTTTAACATTGCATCATATGCATTATTGACCATGATGATCGCGCAAGTATGTGATTTAGAGGTGGGTGATTTTGTACACACAATGGGTGATGCGCATTTATATTTAAACCATATGGAACAAACAGAATTGCAATTATCACGTGACCCGCGCCCATTACCCACCATGAACATTAACCCTGCCATTAAAAATATTTTTGATTTTAAATTCGAAGATTTTGAATTGGTTGGGTATGATCCGCACCCGCATATCAAAGCGCCTGTGGCGGTGTAACGCACCATGATATCGCTCATCGTTGCCATGGCAAAAAATCATGTGATCGGAATCAAAAATGATTTGCCGTGGCATATTCCTGCCGATTTAAAACGGTTTAAGGAACTTACGCGCGGCAAACCATGCATCATGGGGCGTAACACGTTTGAATCGATTGTATCGCGCATTGGTAAACCATTGCCTGAACGCCCCAATATTGTGATCACACGCGGCAATTTCACCCATGATGGCGCCATTATCAAATCATCATTGGATGATGCGATTGAATATGCACGTGCCACATATCCCGACCAAGAAATTATGATTATCGGCGGTGCAAGCGTCTATGAACAAGCGATTTCAAAGGTAGATTGTATGTATTTAACCATTGTGGATATTGAACCCGAGGGTGATGCGTTTTTCCCGCAATTAAATTGCCCCGATTGGAAGGTTGCATCCGAAGAAAATTTAACCGACCCTGTACCGTATAAAAATTTAATTTTAGATCGCGTCTACGCCTAATCAAAAATAATTTTTGGAAATGGTTTTGTGGTATCGCTTTCGATACCATTTAAAATATTTTGTACGATATCACCATAAAATGCAGGCACCATTTCACCGCTATCTGACGCCGCGCGAATATCACCATTTAATGGCACTTCACCCAAGAATGGAACGCCCAATTTTTCCGCCTCAACGCGTGCACCGCCATGACCAAATACATCGTCACGATTGCCGCATGATGGGCAACAATAATACGACATATTTTCAACAATACCTAAAATCGGCACGCCAACCTTTAAATACATTTCCAAACCTTTGCGGGCATCAATCAATGCCAAATCTTGCGGGGTTGATACAATCACGGCGCCTGCCAAACGCACCTTTTGCGCCAATGTTAAATGCGCATCACCCGTGCCAGGCGGCATATCAATCACCAATATATCTAATGGGTTTTGCGCATCCCCCCATACCACATCACGTAATAATTGTGTGATCGCCGATTGCACAATGGGCCCGCGCCAAATCATCGGCGCGCTTTCTTCCACCAAAAAACCCATCGACATAATTTTAATGCCATGCACATCAAACGGAATAATATTGCCGTCATCATCTTGGGTTGGCTTTGCATCGCGCATACCAAATAATCGCGGCACAGACGGGCCGTAAATATCGCCATCCATTAACCCCACGCGCAAACCTGTTTTTGCAATCGCGACTGCAACATTCGCCGCCACAGTCGATTTTCCCACACCGCCCTTACCCGATGACACCGCAATAATTTTTTTGATGTATGGCAAAGATAATTCACGCGGTGCTGGTTTTTTGGGTTCCGTTTCTGTCGGCGCACGTTCAGCAGTTAAAATGACCATTACCTGTTTCACGCCAGTGAGTTTTGATAAGGCTTGCTCAGCCTCATAACGCATATTTTCCAATTGCGTGCCCAGTGATGGATCAACCTCAAATGTTACCATCACCTTTCCGCCATCCATAATTTGAATAGATGATGGGTATTGTGAAGCCTCAAGACCCGCCAAACAGTCACGGATGTCAGATTCTGTCAAAGCCATAGGGGAAACGGGAGTGCGCGCAAAGCGCAGAAAACCAAACATACCTTATTGCCTTTATTGATAAAAAATATATGTTAAGACAATTAATATACGCCACAAATCAGGAGTTTTGTCCATGCCTATGGATGACGATCATAAAGATTCAAAATCATCACAAAATAAAAATAAAAATCCATGGGGATCATCCTCGGACAATTCATCACAGCGTCCCAATCCATTTGGCGGACGCGGTGGCGGATATGGCGGTGGCGGATCACACCAACACCCACCCGAATTGGATGATATGTTACGCAAAGCACAGGAAAATTTTAGATCAGTGATGCCATCTGGTACCCCGCCGATCAAAGTCGCTTTGTTGGCTGTGCTTGCTTTAATTGCCTTGTGGGTTGCGAGCGGGTTTTATTTCATTCAACCGAATGAACAAGGTGTCGTTTTATCATTTGGTAAATACACACGCACCGATGAAACCCCAGGATTGAAATATATTTTGCCGTGGCCATTTCAAAGTGTGACCGTATTGGATGTCACATCCGAACGTCGTATGCAAATCGGTTTTCAAGATTCGGTTAATCAATCACCAACAGAACGTAGCACGCAAATCACCGATGAAAGTTTGATGTTAACGGGTGATGAAAATATCATCGACATTAACTTTGTTGTTTTGTGGCGCGTATCGGATGCCCGCAATCATTTATTCTCATTACAAAACCCTGAGGAAACATTGCGGTTAGTCGCATCATCATCCATGCGTGAAATTATCGGTAGTGCAAAAATTCAAAGTGCCCTGACCGATGGTCGTAGCAAAATTCAATCTGATGCGCGTGCGTTGATGCAGAAAATTTTGGATGAATATAAAGCGGGTATCACGATCAACAACGTGCAGTTACAAAAAGTGGATCCACCTGAAGCCGTCGTTGATGCCTTTAACGAAGTGCAGCGCGCCCGCCAAGAAGCTGAACGTGAGAAAAATTTAGCGGAAGCTTATCGTAATTCCATTTTACCTGTTGCCCGCGGGGAAGCCGCCAAATTACGCCAAGAGGCCGAAGCCTATAAACAAGAAGTCGTGAACCGCGCAACAGGTGATGCCACACGATTTGACAGTGTTTATGATTCATACCGCGAAGGGCCAAGTGTTACCGCAAAACGTATGTATTTAGAAACAATTGAAGAAGTATTGGCCAATGCGCGTACACTTGTTATCGGATCAAGCGCAGGATCAAATATCATGCCGTATTTACCATTGGATACTATTCCGAAAACGCCGAAGAACGTGGCGCCCGCTACGGCTCAAGATTCGCTTGATACAATGAACCAATCCCAAAGCCCCGTTGACGTCAGAGGACCACAATAATGATTGATGATACCGCCGAAAATTTCCGCCAAACATTAATTGGCATTGCCGTTCTCTTTACTTTTTTAATTTTCACATCTGTGTTTTTGGTTAAAGAAACCGAACAAGTGATGGTTGTGCGTTTTGGTAATCCTGTCGCGCAAATTAAAGAGCCTGGTATTCATTTTAAGTTATCAATTTTGGATGATGCGCGTGTATTTGAAAAACGTATCTTAAATGTAAACCCACGCGCCGAAGAAATTTTACTATCTGACCAAAAACGTTTGGTTGTTGATACGTTTGCACGTTATCGCATTACCGATATGTTGCGTTTCTTTCAAACATTAGGAACGGAGGGCGCAGCCGAACAACGTTTAAATACTGTTATTAACGCCGCCGTGCGCGGAAATTTAGGACGCGTCACCATGCAAAGTGTTTTATCCACCCAACGTGATGGATTAATGCGCCAAGTCTTAAGTGATGTGAATACAGAAGCTCAACGTTTTGGTATTCAGGTTGTGGATGTAAGGATTGTGCGTTCTGATTTACCGATGCAAGTGACCGAAGCCACATTTGCCCGCATGCGTTCCGAACGCCAACGTGAAGCCAACGAAGCACGCGCACAAGGTCGTGAACAAGCCTTAACCATTCGGTCAATGGCGGATAAAGATCGCACCGTGATTATTTCCGAAGCTGTGCGTGATGCGCAGGTTTTGCGCGGTGAGGGTGATAAGCAAGCTATTTCCACCTATGCCAAATCATTTGGCCGTGACCCGCAATTTTACGGGTTTTACCGTTCACTTGAATCATATCGTAAATCTTTGGCTAAGGCAGATACAACTCTGGTTTTATCGCCTGACAGTGATTTCTTCCGTTATTTTAAAAACGGTTTTAGTGAATAATTTTTCTGAATGAGGTTCTCTATGAAATATGTTCGCATTCTTTTTATTGTCGCGTTAGTGGCTGTGGCAGGTGTGATGTTGCAATCACCGTCCATTGCCAAGGCCGAAGGTTTTGGCGCGTGGTTTAAAGAAAAATCAGATGAGATAAAGAAAAATTTTTCAAACGATAATACACCGAGCGTTACCGTATCACCTCTGCCTAAAGAAGTCGCCGCCCCACAAGGCGCGCCGCAAAGTTTTGCTGATTTGGCAGAAATGTTATTGCCATCTGTGGTCAATATTTCATCAACACAAAAAATAGAAGCGCCCAACCCAACGCAAGGCTTCCCAGGATTACAAGGCACACCATTTGAAGGATCGCCATTTGAACAATTATTCAAAGATTTTATGAATCGTAATGGGCTTCAACCGCCACTTGATGGCGTACCGATGCCCGATGGTAATGGCGGCGATGAATTTGGCGGCGAAGATCCGTTTGGCGGTATGGCGCCCGCATCATCATTGGGATCAGGATTTGTGATCAATGCCGAAAAAGGATTGATCGTCACCAATAATCACGTTGTCAAAGACGCCGACGAAGTGCGTGTCACATTGCATGATGATACAACATTAGATGCCAAAATTTTAGGCACAGATGAAAAAACAGATTTGGCATTAATTCAAGTTGAACCAAACCCGAAATTAAAAGCGGTTTCATTTGGTAATTCTGATCTGATGCGTGTGGGTGATTGGGTGCTCGCGATCGGTAATCCATTCGGTTTAGGCGGCACAGTCACCACTGGTATTATTTCCGCGCGCCAACGTAATATCAACGCAGGGCCTTATGATGATTTCTTGCAAACTGATGCATCAATCAATCGCGGTAATTCAGGCGGCCCCATGTTCAATTTGCGTGGCGAAGTCATTGGTATTAACACCGCCATTTTCTCACCATCGGGCGGGTCAGTTGGTATTGGATTTGCCATTCCCTCAAACCTTGCAAAAAACGTCATTGATCAATTGGTTTCATTTGGCAAAACGCGCCGTGGTTGGCTGGGGATTCGCATTCAAAGCGTAACACCAGAGATTGCCGAAACATTAGGTTTGCCCGATGCGCATGGCGCGTTGGTGGCATCCATTACCGCGGGCGGCCCTGCCGAAAAAGCACAATTAAAACCGGGTGATGTGATCATTGAATTTAATGGTAAAAAATTGGATGCATCAAATCATTTGCCGCGCCTTGTCGCTGAAACCAAAATTGGATCAACGGCAACATTGAAAATTATGCGTGATGGTAAAATGATCGATGCAACCATCGAAGTGGGTGAATTAGAAAAAGCCGAAGAGCAAGGTAAATTGACCTTAAATAACGGATCGGATGCGCCCACGACTGATAAGGCGGGAACAGATTTAAAAGATCTTGGGTTTATGTTGTCTGATTTATCACCTCTTGTGCGCGAATCATTTGATATTCCAAGCAATACCAAAGGCGTTGTGGTGACACGCGTTGCTCCTGCATCCGAGGCGGGTGAAAAAGGTTTAACCGAAGGTGATGTTATTGTCGAAGTGAATCAAGCACCTGTTACCAGCGCCGCCGCCGCTGAAAAAACCATTCGCGATGTACAAAAGAGCGGGAAAAATTCCGTCCTGTTATTGGTTGATTACCAAGGTCAGGGCGATGTGCGTTTCGTGGCCTTACGTTTGAAAAAATAAACCATAATGGGTAATGCGCCATTACCAAATGTCACCATCATAGCGGGACCAACGGCGGGCGGAAAGTCGGCCCGCGCATTAGAATACGCCGCGCAGTATAATCGCGTGATTATCAATGCAGATTCGCAACAACTTTACAAATCACTCCCCATCCTCACCGCGCAACCATCTGTTGATGATCAAAAAATATGCAAGCATAAATTATATGGCGTTTTGGATGATGGTGAATTTATGTCGGCAACTAAATGGGCAGAACAAGCCAGCGCACTCATCAAACAATCATGGCATGATAACACCCACCCGATTTTAGTTGGTGGTACTGGATTTTATTTAAAAGCATTGATGGATGGATTTTCACCCATTCCCGATGTGCCGTTATCGGTGCGGGATAAATGGAATAATATGTTTAAAGACATCGGCGCGGAACAATTTCATGCAGAATTGGAATCCGTTGACCCCATCATGGCAGACAAATTACACCCGCATGACAAACAACGTTTAATTCGCGCGCGTGAAGTATTGGATTATACGGGCATATCATTGGCGGTATGGCAATCAAAACCCAACGAACAAATTTTACCCGAAGCCATTTATAACGTGATTTTGGTGATGCCCGAACGAAACAAATTATACGCACGATGCAATGCCCGTTTGCAAATGATGATGGATATGGGCGTGATGGATGAGATCATGGTATTGGATAAACGCCTGATAGATAAAAACGCACCTGTCACCAAAGCCATCGGGTATCATGAATTATTATCCTATGGTATGGGGCAATCAAGCCGTAACCAAGCCATTGAACTTGCGGCGCAAATTACCCGCAATTACGCCAAACGTCAGGTCACATGGTTTCGTAACCAAATAAAAAAACAAAAAAATATTGCGCAGGTGCAGCATTTTGTGTGACAATTAACCTATGAGACAAAATAAACGCCGTAAAGCGACTGCCAAAGCCTTATCCATCGATACAAATGCCATCATTTTGGCTGGGATTGCTTTTCTTTTATTGGCAGTAACTGCTTTTAAAATTCTACAATTCAGCCATTAAAATTTAGCCTAATTCAAACCGTTTTTGCGGTTTCGGCTGTGGGTGGGATTGTATAGACAAAAATGGATTTTGTAATCCAACCGCATTAAAAATACGTTTCATGCTCTGTGAGCGGCCAAGCACAGCGCTTATTGTTCCTCGTGGATTATCCATCAAACTGGCAAAAACAGCGCGCAATACCCCGCCATGCTTTAGCCGTTTTAATTTTGTTGAAATCATAGATGTGATTACATCAGGCGAATCAGTACCAAAACGATCTTTGTAAAAATCTTCATTTCCATCAATCAGAAATGTGCGCATGGAATGTTTATCAATAATACGTGCATTTACATTTTTACCATCATCATACTGACGATATAAATATGAAATATGTGGAAGTGTGATAATATGATTGCTTAGACCTTTGCGCCAACGTGAGGCCAATACATCGACGGCTAATTTCCAATCTTCTGCCTTCGGTGCATCAACCCGCCATCCACCAACATCTTTCACATCATCGGTGCGGTATACGGCGCAGGCAGGTGCATATCCAATTAAAGCCACCTCTTTGTCTTTAATATGGTGCGGAATCATCGACAAACAATTAATAGTACCAAATTGTTTTATTGTTGGATTGATATAGGCCATAAAAGAATCATTGTATAATTTATCAATTGCATCACGATAAAATTTTGCCGCGTTATTTGTTAAAATATCATCAGCATCAACGCCAGCAATATGATCATATTGCGCAATCTCTAATGCCCGATTACGTGCATATGATGGCCCATGATTTGTTTCGTTTGAAATGATTTTGATCCATGGATGACGTGATGCATATTCTTTTATAACATCTTGTGTGCGCGGGTTCTTAGATGCATCATCAATGATAATTAATTCAAAAGGAATCATATCTGGAGATAGCGTTAAAGCCAGAACTGAACTCAACGCTTCGTGGAGATGATCAATTTCCTCGGGGCGGTTCCCCGAGTGGTACACAGGCATAATAAGTGAAATTCCACGCATAACAGATATGCAATCATAGAATGGGAAATTTTTGCAAGATTTTTCGAAAAAATTAACCTATATTATTTGCAAATGCCTGTTTTTCCCAAGTTCAGCACCCTTCCACCCTACCTCAAAGCCGTTTTCTTAATGTTATCGGCAGTGTTTTTAATCACATTAATGAATACATTTGCCAAATTAGCGTCAGATTATCATGACCCGATCGAAATTGTATTTTATCGCGGCGTCATCGGGCTTTGTGCAATCACTTTGTGGTTAACATTCACTAATAATTTTCATCTGCTCAAAACTGATCGTCCGCGCGCGCATTTGGGTCGATCATTAATCGGCACGATTAGTGTGAGTTTGGTATTTTGGTCATACTCGCTTCTTCCGATGGCGGATGCATCGGCGATATTGCTCACATCATCATTTTTTGTGGCGATTTTATCGGGGCCAATGTTGGGTGAACATATTGGCCCATGGCGATGGGGTGCGATTATTATCGGTTTAATTGGTGCTGTGATTGTGGCGCAACCGTCAGGTAACAATTTCAATTTGCTCGGGTTTGCGGTTGCCATGTGTGCATCATTTACCGTCGGCACAATTTCAATTTTCCTGAGGTCATTGGGCAAAACAGAACATGCCATTACCACCGTCTTTTATTTCACTTTGTTTGGCACAATGGCGACGGGAATTTATATGATATTCAAAGGTCATGCCCCCAGCATTTATTCTCTATTGCCATTAATCGGAACCGCGATTTGTAGTCTTGTATCATTATTATTAAAGACAGAAGCTTATAAATATGGCGAGGCCAGTTCCATGGCGCCATGTCATTACACATCAATTTTATGGAGTACGTTATTAGGAATTTTATTTTTCCATGATATGCCAACAATGAATGTATTTATAGGATCAATGATTATCATTGCATCAAATGGATTTATTATTTGGCGCGAACAGATCAATAAAAACCGTATTGAAAATGATGCATAAATTTTATTGTAAAACTAAACCCGCGGGCGAGTAATATCCGATGTGGCGATCGGTTGCCCAATCTTGCAGATAAAACATTCTTGGTTTCACAGACGTCACGGCATACACATGATCAATTGTTTGGATGATACGGCGTTTATCATATCCACTTAAGTGATAAAAATTTGGGCCTACAACCAACACAGGCACACCATCATCAATCATCTGATCACGCAAGATGTCAGCCGTATACCATCTTTGAATTAAACCTAAACCATTGCCTTTATTCCATGATACCCATTGTTCGGGTGACCATGTACCGCGCGCCAATTGATCATCATTCCATTGGGTATTGTGCGGGTCTGTACCATTCTCGTAATACGGGATAAAATCTTGGTCACGCCAATGCGATGGACGCCAGAATAGGTCACCAAATAACTTTGATGTTTGCGCTTGCGCCGCCGATGCTCCGCAAATTTCGGCCAAAACCAGAAAAAGAGCACAGAAAATCAATGACTTCATATCCATAAAACCTTTTTTAACCAGACCTATGCTACACTATAAAGATGATCCAATCCATCGGAAATCCATTAAATTTTGCCGTCAGCGGCCTGAAAAAGGCATCGGCAGAGGTAGCCGATTCTGCCTTTAAAATTGTCAATGCCGATACGCAGGACGTGAATGTAGAATCAGAGATGATTAATACTCTCACCGCATCACAATCATATAAGGCGAATGCTCAGGTCATATCCATGACAAAACGAATGGAAGACGCGCTCGGTCAAATATTTGACGAACGAGCGTAGGGTTAGAAACCTTTTAAGTCATAATAACCAGCGCCAATACTTGCGGGTAAATATTGTTCATTTGTACCCGCGCCTGCCGAACAAGCCCAACCTTTCATATTCCCATTATAAGTAATGCCATCATCAATTTTACGGTCAACACTTCCTAATTGTTGACATGAAACTGTAAATTCAGGACTACCTGTAATGGCGACTGAAGGAGTAGAGCTAATAAAAATTGCCGCGCCTTCATTATTTTTCTCACCAGCAACAAAGATTGCACTATTACCATTAGATACAAGCCTATATCCCGATAGTGGACCATCTGGTTGGCCTTCACCAAAATCCATTGTAGTTGTATTTTTTGTACCCATTGATAATAAATCGGCGGCCTGCAAATGACTCCAGAATGTATATTTTTCCATGGTCGCCGTTAATGCCTCACTCCATGTTGTAAAATCATAACGACGATTTCCATTACCAGCCGTTGAGCATGGTGCAGCCGTACAATTTGGCAGACGCGCGGCAGGGTTAACAATATCACCAGGCAATCGACCATAAGTATCTTTAAAAGTTAAAGCAGCAGACTCGATAGCCTTTAAATCTTGAACAGTTTTATTGACCTGCATATTTTCAATTAATTTCATACCGCCAAATGTGCCGCCGATCAACAGACCGACAATGATCATGACGATTGCTATCTCGACAAGTGTAAAACCATTTTGAGTTTTCATTTTCAGCTCCTTCGGCTATCCACAAAATACGCGTTCAATTTTTTTCGTATCAGAATTATAAACTACGTTAATTCGATCTGGATTAAAATCCATTGTCATCATGCTGTCAGGTTCGAGCAGGCGGTATGTTTTTTTATCCGACTCTAGCTTTACTCTTACCTCGTCAATATTTTTGCCGACAAATTCTTGGTATGGGCAGGCCCGAAATTTATTTTTTGCCGGAAGATCATAGGCAACACCAGGTGGAGGTGCGGCACACGCTGTTAACAACAACGTTGCCACAAAAACCGCAATAGAATGCCTAAGCAACAGGTGCATCAACTTTTACAGGTAAGTCAGATGCAATCGGCTCATCATCCAACATTTCAATCATGCCCGATGGTTGCACCGCAAAATTAGCGATAAACATTGCGTTTGAATAATATACAACCGCATCACATAAAAAATGACCTTGCTCATTACGACCTTCATAAGTGGCGGAGCGTATAGTTCCTTCGATTACAGTACGTGTTTTGGGATCAGGATTTTGTGGGATGTATGGATCATCCATTGATTCCGCAATCAAGAATGGACCTTCTTCGCCCCGTACAAAGAAACAAAAGAAACGAAGATATTCGAGAACATTCTCTTCGGTGATTTTAATTGGCGCCTTCGCATTCACTTCGTGAATCGGCGGTGAGATACCATTTAAGCGATATAAATTTCCTTGGTCTGTTAAATAATAAATATTTAAACGTGCCTTACCCCATGCGCGATCACGCAGGCGGATTAATACAACGTTGTCATAGAACGGTAATTTGCGCCAATGCACTTCGGTTGATTGCGCTGATGTCGAATATTTGGCATCAATTGTGCCTACTTGCTCTAAAAAACCTTCTAATGCTTCACCCGTTGTTGAGTTCCAGCCTTCTTCCGTAAACACGATGCACATCTCCTGAAAATTACTTTTTGACTTAAGATATTGTAATTAAGCCAAAACCATTAGAAAAGGGTTAAATCCACCGCAAACCAAAATAACCCCCCGAACCCAAGTATAGTAAATTATGACAATAAATCGATTTGATTCGGTTTCCGACATATTTATGGTTGACTTCGCGCCCCCTTTCCCCCTATAAACAGCCTCTAAATAAGCAAGAAAATAAGGAATTAAAACAATGACTACCAAACGTACATTTCAGCCGAGTAAATTAGTCAGAGCGCGCCGTCACGGTTTCCGCGCCCGCATGGCAACTGCCAATGGCCAAAAAGTATTGGCTCGCCGTCGTGCCAAAGGTCGCAAAGTATTAAGCGCGTAATATATTAAGGCACGTCGCAAGACGAAAAGGCTTTGTTCACACATGAAAGCCGATCTTCATAACAATACTACCGCCATAGGCCGCCTCAGACAACAGGCGGCTTTTGATCGTCTGCGCGGTCTGCGCGATGCTGAACATCGTTGGACATCAAAATCTTTATCATTACAAATCTGCCCTGATGAAACATTGGGTGATGCCGCCCTCAAGATCGGTATTTCAGCCAGCCGTAAAACGGCCAAACGCGCCGTTGACCGCAACCGCATGAAGCGCCGTTTGCGCGTGGCCGCCGCATCTGTTATGCCCATGCACGCGAAAATGGGGTTGAATTACCTAATCTCCGCCCGTAGTGAGGCATTAACCCGCACTATGGATGAATTAAAGGATGATTTAGCGTGGTGTTTGCGTAAGTTAGGGACGACAAAACCATGATCGCCCACATCGTAAAACGGGCATTTCAAGGATTGATCCGTATTTACCAAAAAACATTATCCCCGATTGTGGGATCCCAATGTCGTTTTGCACCCACTTGCTCTCATTATTCTTATGATGCCTTTGAACGCCACGGGGTCATAAAAGGGTTGTTTTTAACCATTCGGCGCTTGCTCAAATGTCATCCATGGGTAAAGTGCGAATGGCATGATCCCGTTCCCGAAACATTTGAATGGAAACAGCTCTGGTCAAAGACCACGCAAACATCTAAATAATCATTAGATTTTTAAAATGAATAGACAGAAAGACAAAGACGAATGACAACGCCTGCCAATAACAATATGCACCCATCCGATATGCGCAACATGATTATCTTTGCGATCGCATCATTACTATTATGGTTTGCATTTGATCATTTTGTGTTGAAACCACAAGTCACAGCTATCAAAGCACAACAAGCTGCGACCAGTACCGCAAACGGTGTAAATACACCAAATGCATCCTTACCAATTACACCAAAAAAACGTGAAGATGTAATTGCATCAACAGATCGTATCACCATCGACACGCCCGAGATTATCGGATCAATTTCATTAAAGGGCGCGCGCATTGACGATATTTCATTCAAAAAACATGATGACACGCTGCATTCAAAAAAACGTGTTGTGTTGTTCTCACCTGCCGAAACGGAAAAAGCATATTTTGCAGATGCGGGTTGGCTCGGCACGCCAAATTCACCATCATTGCCGACCAAAGATTCTGTGTGGACAAAAGTAAAGGGCGATAAATTAACACCCACAACGCCCATCACATTAATTTGGGATAATGGCGCGGGTTTAAAGTTTGAACGCGTTATTTCCATTGATGAAAAATTCCTTATCACCATTCGCCAACGCATGACAAATGTTAGTAACGGATCATTGGTTGTATATCCATTTGCCGCCATTACCCGCCACGGCATTCCGAAACACGAAGATACAGTCGGATATGAAGGACCATTAGGTTATTTCGGTGAAGAGTTACAAAATGCAAAATATGATGGGCTTATCAAAAAACCCGAACAATCATTTAACGATCAAACAGGTTGGATTGGTATCTCTGATAAATATTGGTTTGCATCAATCATTCCTGATCAAAAACAAAAACAATTATTCCGTTTTTTAGCTGACCCAAACCCAACAGATAAAACGAAATCTATCTTCCAAGTGGATGCACGCGGTGATGCTATTACATCAAGCGTTGGGCAAACCATCGAAAACACCCAACATATTTTTGTGGGCGTGAAAGATATCAACACACTTGAAAATTACGAAGCGCAATTGGGTACAAAACATTTTGATCTCGCCGTTGATTTCGGCAAATTATATTTCCTGACCCGCCCGATGAATTGGTTGATTAGTCTTTTCAATTCATGGGTTGGAAATTTTGGTCTTGCCATTATCATGTTGACCTTTGTTGTACGCGCGGCTGTGTTTCCACTCGCCAACGTGTCATACCGTTCATTTGCGGGCATGCGTAAGATTGCACCGAAGATGGCAGAACTACGTGTGAAATATGGCGATGATAAACAAAAAATGCAGCAAGAATTAATCGCGCTCTATCAAACCGAAAAAGTAAACCCTATGGCAGGTTGTTTGCCATTGTTATTGCAAATTCCGATCTTCTTTGCAGTTTATAAAGTGATTTCGATTGCGGTTGATATGCGTCATGCGCCGTTCTTTGGATGGATTCATGATTTATCGGCTGTTGATCCATTATCTATTTTCAATTTGTTTGGATTATTGCCGTTTGATGTGCCAAACTTCCTTCACATCGGCCCATGGTCGATTGCGATGTTGTGTTTGATGCTTATTCAAAAACATTTTAATCCACCACCACAAGACCAAATGCAAAAAGATATCGCGAATTTTATGCCGTGGGTAATCACATTTATCTTGGCAAAATTCCCATCAGGTTTGGTCATTTATTGGACATTCAGTAATTTGATTTCTGTTCTTCAGCAATATTGGATTATGCGTTCAATGAATGTGCCTGTCTATTTGTTCTCAAAGGACGAAGCTTTGGCATACGAAGCGCAGCATTCATCAAAGGTAATTGAAGCCAAAGAAAAAGCAGTTGAAGAAGTCAAAGCTAAATCACCTGAAAAACCAAAAGAGGTGGTAGAGGAAGCTTTGTTCGGCGCGCCGCCCGCGAAAGACGATAAATAACATGAGCGCACCCCCATCGATCAAATCGAAATCTCTCGATCAAATTTTTGGGGGCACGTGCGAATTTATTGCGGGCGTGGCAACGCTTGACCAATTACCCAATTTTCGCAACACCGAAATTGCATTTGCAGGGCGATCAAATGTTGGCAAATCATCATTGATCAATGCCATTTTAAAACGTGATATTGCGCACACATCGCGTACCCCAGGGCGCACACAACAATTAAATTTCTTCGATGTTGGTGGTTATTTTACGCTTGTAGACATGCCAGGATATGGTTATGCCCAAGTATCAAAAGCCACCAAAGCCTTGTGGGAAGATTTAATTTCAACATACCTGCGCGGTCGCCCGAATTTAAAAATGGTATTTGTGTTGGTGGATTCGCGTCACGGATTAAAAGATGTCGATAGCCAAATCGTCAAATTATTAAATGATTTTGCCGTACCGTTTCGCATTATTCTTACCAAGATTGATGACACCAGTGAAGATAATTTAAATACTCAAATCGAATCCGTAACTGCATTTTTAAAAAAATCCCCCGCTGGATTCCCCGAACCATTTGCCGTCAGCGCACGCAAAAAAACAAATATCAAAGAATTACAACATCTCATACGGGATAATATATGACCCAAATTAAAATTTGCGGCCTGACAACACCCGAATCCATTCATGCCTGCACGTCATCTGCTGTTGATTTTATTGGGTTTGTGTTTTATCCATCATCACCACGCGCTGTTACTCCTGAACAGGCCGCATCTTTGTCAAAATTATTACCGCCCTCCATTCAAAAAGTTGGATTATTTGTGAATCCATCACCCGAACAAATACGACATGCTTTATCGTATATATCATTAGACATGATTCAATTGCACGGTGATGAATCAATTGAATTTATTCAAACGATAAAATCAGCATTTAACCTTCCTGTTATAAAAGCGATTTCGATTGCGACGCCTGATGATGTCAAACAAATTAACGCGTATGAAAAAATATCTGATTGGATATTGTGTGATGCCAAATCAACAACGAATATTCCAGGCGGTAACGGTACCACTTTTGATTGGCATATTTTAAAACATTATAAATTTCAAAAGCCATGGATGTTATCGGGCGGTTTAATGATTGATAATGTGAATGATGCCATTACAGCATTAAAGCCTACTGCTATTGATGTATCGAGCGGTGTCGAAATAGTGCGCGGCGTAAAAAGCCCCGAAAAAATCAAAGACTTTGTTAATCACATACGGTATGGATAAACGCATGACACAAAATTCATATAAATATATGCCTGACGAAAATGGTCATTTTGGTGATTATGGTGGACGTTATGTCGCCGAAACGTTAATGCCATTAATTTTAGATGTTGAACATGCATATAATGATGCCAAAAATGATTCCGATTTCTGGAATGAATTTCACGAATTATGCCGTGATTATACAGGTCGTCCATCACCATTATATCATGCCAAAGCGACCAGTGATCATTTTGGTGGTGCGCAGGTATATTTTAAACGTGATGAATTAAATCACACAGGATCGCACAAAATAAATAACTGCCTTGGTCAGATTTTATTGGCAAAGCGTATGGGCAAAACACGGATTATCGCCGAAACGGGCGCGGGTCAACACGGCGTTGCCACCGCCACAGTATGCGCATTGTTTAAATTACCGTGTACCATTTTTATGGGTGCCACCGATATTGAACGCCAAAAACCAAATGTGTTTCGCATGCGATTATTGGGCGCAGAAATTGTGCCCGTAACTTCGGGGTCTGGCACTTTAAAAGACGCGATGAACGAAGCTTTACGCCACTGGGTTGCGAATGTGTATGATACATTTTATATCATCGGCACAGCGGCAGGCCCGCACCCATACCCTATGATGGTGCGCGATTTTCAATCGGTTATTGGCACGGAAGCGCGCGCGCAAATGCTGGAACGTGTGGGACGATTACCTGATTCGCTTGTGGCATGTATTGGCGGTGGATCAAACGCCATTGGATTATTTCATCCATTTCTAGATGATGAAACCGTCACAATGATCGGCGTGGAAGCTGGCGGTTATGGCGTTGGCAAAGGATTACACGCCGCATCATTAACGGGCGGCAAACCCGGCATTTTACACGGTAACAAAACATATTTATTGCAAAATGATGATGGGCAAATTATTGAAGCCCATTCGATTTCGGCGGGGTTAGATTATCCTGGCATTGGCCCCGAACATTCATGGTTGCATGATTTGAGGCGCGTTAATTACGTGTCTGTCACCGATGACGAAGCCTTAGATGCATTTCAATTATTGTCAAAATTAGAAGGTATTATCCCCGCATTGGAACCTGCGCATGCCTTTGCCCATGTGATGAAGATGGCACCGACTTTACCCAAAGATCATATTATGTTGATGAATTTATGCGGTCGTGGCGATAAAGATATTTTTAACGTTGCCGAAAAATTAAAGGTTGAAATGTAATGTCACGTATTTCGCAAACCCTTACCACTTTAAAACAGAATCATAAAAAAGCATTCGTGACATATATTGTTGCGGGTGATCCCGATTTAAAAATATCTTTGCAAAATATGCATGATCTTGTTGATGGCGGCGCGGATATTATTGAACTAGGCATGCCATTTACAGACCCGATGGCGGATGGCCCCGTTATTCAGGCGGCGCATTTACGTGCATTAGCCAATGGCACAGATTTAAAATCAATTTTACAATTGGTACGTGATTTTCGCACCCAAAATCAAACAACCCCAATTGTGTTGATGGGATATGCGAACCCCATTCACGCCTATGGCATTGATGAATTTTATAAAGATGCGAACAATACGGGTATTGATGGCACATTAATTGTTGATATCCCGCCCGAGGAAGATGGCGAATGGATTGCGGCTTCGCGCGCGCATGATTTAGATTTTATTCGTTTGGCAACACCAACAACAACGCCCGATCGTTTGAAAAAAATTACCGCGCATGCAAGTGGATTTTTATATTATGTTTCAGTTGCAGGTATCACGGGGTCTGCCATATCAAATATAAATGCAGTGCGCGAACATGTTGATATGATAAAATCACACACTAAACTGCCCATTATGATTGGATTTGGTATTAAAACGCGCGATGATGCGATAAATATGAGCGCGATTGCTGATGGTATTGTCGTAGGTTCAGCGATTATTGATGCGCAAACAAAAGGCAAGTCAATCAAATCAATAGTTGGGATTTTAAGAATATAAAATTCTTAAGATTGCGGTTTTGTCATAGCCGCCACAGCACCGCCACCACTTTTCGCAGCACCCTGAAGACCTTGCATAAATTGTTGTGCGCCGCCCGTGACCTGACCAGCAATTTGTGATCCAGCGATTGCGGTATATTGCGTTAATGTTTGTGCAGGATCACCCGTTTGATCAGAGAATGTTGAAACGCTTGTTCCCATCCAACGCATAATCTGGTTCGGGATAAGGTCAATTAATTTGAATGATGACAAGGCCATCATATACATGATCACGGCATACATAATGGTATAAAATAAACGGTCGACGGGCGCTGTACGGCTGGCCACACCAGGATTTGCACCTGTTAAATTTCCGATCACAGTGTCATACACATCATTTAAGACAGCGCCCATGGCCGCAAAAATTGTCACCGATGCCAATAAGCCAAAGACAATCAAAATAGGGCGAAGGAAAATTTCAAAGAGCATAAAATAACCATTAATTGCGGCTTCACCTGGCAATCCATTACCATCAATGCGCAAATGTGCGAGTGCCCATAAAGGAACACCTACCATCGCCTCAAATACACCTTTGAGCCAATTTCCAACAGCAAAAAAGAAATAAAGGAACGGCAAGAAAGGAACGACATAATATAAAATAAATCCTGCGGTCAGAGTAATTGTTGCAATACTAAACATCAAACCGCTGATCGAATTGGCAATACCAATCACACCATCCAATGCACCGCCCGTACCCGCACTTGAAATAAATTGACTAATGATGCTGATACCACCAATACCTAGACCAGCGCCCAAATTACGAATAGACGCCTCAATCAAACTTTTCCCAACGCCAACCAATTGTGCCAATGGATGCGCGCCCTCATTTGCCGCAGAGCGCATATTGAACAAGCCTTGCAAGCCAAATAAATTATTGATGATATCACCAAACATATTGCCTGATGCTGGATTTTGCACTGCCTCTGCGTTTGTGATTTTTGCCATGTCACGCAACATCGCACTGTAATATACCCTATCTTCAGTGATACGTGTTTCCATTGGCTGATCACCGCCCACGCGAGCATTAACGTTATTTGTTGCATGATCATTTAATGTTTGTGCGGCAACACCTTGCTCAATAATGCGCGGCATGCGGGATGGCACAGGGAAATTCCAGGCGGCGCCCGTTAATGCCCCATTCATTTGGGCAATTTTATTATACCAAATACCAGCTGCTGCCCAACCGCGCGCCATAGCCTCGGCAGAAATATTATATTTAGTACCACCATCAATAGTTTCACGAAGATCAATAGCTCCGATACGAATAATGTTTGTGACGATTAAGCTCTGGTGGTCTAAATATGGGTACTTATCTTCTGATGTTTCAACAAGGTCCGAAGCTTGTGCACCGGCACCATCACCTGCTCCAAATTGATACGCATCACCCATCAGGGGGTATAGGGTATCGGGATATTCTTTTTCCAAATCTGCAAATTTTTCATCTATTTTTGCTTTTTCTTCAGCGGTACCAAGACATGATGTTTTTATGGCGTTATAAGCGGTAATAAAGCCACGTGCCCGCAAAAATTTATCCCTCGTCTCATTGCCATCCGACGTATCGCCAATTTTTTCTATGTTTACGCCGCCAACAGATTCGATCATTCTCTTCACATAGTCAATATTACAAATATTTTTGAATCTATTTTCGCGTCCTAAACTATTTGGATCAGTATTTGTAAATGTTTCGGCTAAATTGCCACCAGACCCTGATGAATTACTAGCGCCTGTGCCAGTTGCCCCATAACCACCCCACATATATTTGATTAAATTATAATATCCCTTTTGAACAGTTACTGCTCCCTTTTCATCTAAAGATGATGTTGGCAATACAATTTCACCGCATAAAGGTGCAATTAAACCTGAATACATTGAATGCTTACATGATTGGTCGCCAAAACGAACAACAATATCGCCATTTTGGCTACGGCTTAATGCTTGCTGATAAGTCAAATCCTTTAGTGGTGAATAGGATGTTTGAAAATCATATGAATTATTCACGACATACGCATCAATATGACGATAACGATTCATCTTCTCATAATTGATATTATTATTTGATGTTGAGCAGCCATCGCTGGAGCCAGCGCTTGTTGGTGCTTTATATTCTTCAACGGGTAAGATTTCTTCAACAGCTTTGCAGGCATGTGCCAAAATCATAAATTTCAGCATTGTTTTGACTTCGGGTGGCTGTGGTTCAGCAACCAATCCTTGGCCATTCGCCATAGCTTTAGCGTCGCCATTAACGGCCGCATTAAATGTTAACCATCCATTTGATGCAAAATTTGATCCATATTTTGCAACATATAAAGTAATATATTGTGCAGCATTCAAACCCGTACCAATGGGGATTAATAAACCGATTGCAATTACCAGACGAATAGGTGCCCAGACTGTGTTAAATCGTTTACCAAAAGGAGTGCCTGTTTGCGCTGTTTCAACAACAACAACAACCGCATAATAAATAACAATCAACATACCCACGAGTAATAGAGCCGTTGAATAAAACGCAAACATCGAATGAAGGCCCATGTGATAAGGCCATGGAAATGTATCTGGTTTATAGACAGGGTTTTCTGTATCAAAAACAAGGTTATCGGGCCCAACACCGTAACACGGTGTATTGGTGCTAATACAAGAATTGAAAATTCCCTGAACCCCAAAGACACGATCCATCATAATAAATGCTAAATCTTGGCTTGTGCCGACTGGCGTACCGCCCGCATTTGCCGTGTATTGCGGCGTGCCAAACATATTACCAACATCCAAACCTTGCGCTGTTGCCGCGGGTGTAGCAAGGGCAATCACAAAAATAGCCGCCTGTATAAAAATTAAAATAAGACCAACCAAAATCGCAAAGAATATAATGATCTGATCAATATTTTCACGACGAAATACCAAATGGGATGCAGCAGCCCCAACAACATCACGGACACCATAATTTCCGATATTGGATGGGCTTAGATAAGGGTGAGATTCGGGTAATAATCGAACGCCGCGATAAACCTGCGCCATGAAAAAGGCGAATAAAGTAAAACCAGAAAAGAAAAGTTCCGAAATACGCGGCAATAAACGCGGCAAAAACATATATCCAACCACGTCGCGCGCGCGCA
>JBIICJ010000085.1:0-5423 GCA_044238965.1 Micavibrio sp.
GTTTAAGTTATGCGGATATATCAACGCCACTCGATCATTGCCCGACGTTGGTTTTAAATGCAGATTATCGCCCGCTTAGTTATTTCCCATTGTCGATTTGGCCATGGCAAGATGCGGTCAAAGCAATGGTGCGGGATACGGTGGTGGTATTGGCGGAACATACGCGCATTGTCCGTTCTCCGTCATCAGAAATGCGATTGCCGAGTGTGGTGGTGTTAAAAGAATATGTACCTGCATCACGTACACCTGCATTTACAAGGTTTAATGTCTTTCTTCGCGATGGATGGCAATGTCAATATTGCGGCGAAGAATTTAAGACAAAAGAATTGACGTTCGATCATGTGATCCCGCGGTCACGTGGCGGACGGACAAGCTGGAGCAACGTGGTTGCCGCGTGCCAGTGCTGTAACACTAAAAAAGGATCACACATGCCCGATAAAATCGGCATGCATCCCTTGGTGGAGCCGCGCGAGCCGACAATTACCGCACTTCAGGAAATGGGACGCCGATTTCCACCTCGCTTTCTTCACGAAAGTTGGGCGGACTTTCTCTACTGGGATTCCGAATTGGTTGATCAGTAAAGAATGTAAAAAAATTGGTAAGCCTAAAAAACTGGGAGAATGGGGTCGCGGCCCCGAAGAATTACAAACTGTAACGATGAAACCATAAGGAGGTTTTTATGTTTGGGAGAATGATAGACACAACAAGTACACGTAGCACAACAGACGCAATCATTTTTTACATTACGTCACTGATACTGCTGGTCGGATTTTCGACAGTGCTGGTTCATACACTGAGCCTGCTGAATGTCGTATCGGGCGTAGGTAGTTTCTTTGAAGGCGGTTCTGTTCATACCCTGATTGGTACGGGGTTTGTGATCGTGCTGTCTAGCTTGATTTTAACAGGCCGAAAATTGACCAGTGACCTATTCTCAATTCTCTTGGTCGGTGTGGCGGTTTACCTGTCATACACAACCAATGTGATGTTGGGTATGGTTCCTGTGGCTTTGTTAACCACATTGCACCACAAATAATCAACAATTTACCACGTAAATAATTGAAAGAGGCCGCGCAATCGGCCTCTTTTTTCTTGTAACTTCTTACAAATATAGTTATACATAATGACGTAATCGGCGTTGTGGAGTTAACTATGCATTTGTTACAATCATTAACAAGAACACCAGCAAAATCACCAAAAGTAGATATTTCAAATTTTACCGTGGTGAATTTCATGTCGAGTGAACTGACCCCAGAGGTAGAGGCTTGGCGAGAAGGGGCAAAAGTTTGCTCTGCGCAAAGCTGTGCCCGTCAAACATGGTTTGGTGATTATAATGATATGGGATCTTTTCCTATTGGTTCTATCAAATCAAATAAAATTGATTTCTTGATTGGCAAAGAAGCCTACTTATTTATGCTACGGTTGATGTTAGGTTTAGAAACCAAAAAAAACGTGGCAGAAACAAATATCTGCGGGCAAATGAACAGAGGCTGGGACGTATTCAAAGAACGTATGCCAGAAGAAGCTGCAAAACTACGCTCAATATATGATGCATTGACGGCCGATTCTCGTCTTATTCGCGGGCGCATTTTGGACAACGAATATATAGCACCAACTTTGGCAAATGCGGCCAATAGATTAGCACAGAAAAAAGGGGGAGAGATTGTCACCATTATTGCGCATGGCGAACGTAATGGGGGATCATTATCTCAGGAAACAATTGATCTTATAAAGCGCTTTGCGGCGGTAAAAAAGAACTTTGCTTCTGCTCTGTATGTAATGGCAGCGGATGGAACATTGAAAAAAATGGTTGAAAAAGAAGTCCGTGATATGAGTGCCAAAGGTCATTTGCATGTTGGTGTTGATGTGAAAGACGCTACATTGCCCAATCTATCTACGGCATTTAATAAATCAAATCTTGTATTTTGTGCTAAACCAATGGCGCCATCTGATGGAAAGCAAGATTTTGATGAAGATTTGATTTTAGCATGGGATCAACGTGCCGCCGCTGCACCACATGGAAAATTTATTCATTTAAAAGGTGTACCACAAGATAAAGGAGCATCATCCAAATTATGGCGTGATTTTGGTTTGACCGATTATAGCTCTCCAGAAAATGTAGCAAATGAGCAAGCACATATACGACTAAATAATGAACGTGTATTGGGTATTGCTGTTGCAAATACCAGTCATTTTGCACGTTTGCGTTTTGAAGGTACGCAACCGGGCAAAAAACATTTAATTTTGGAATAATATATTATGAGTTTAACATTCGATTTTACTATCAATGATCATAATCAAAGAGAGGCGCAAGCTATCATCTCTGGATTAAAATCCGACGTGGCGACAAGGCAAGCAAAGAAATTTGCACAAACGGTGGATTTTCTATTAAACGGAAATACAATTCCATTTCTAGAAGTGATGGGAAAGACAACAGAATTACATGCTTTGATTGACTCACTACCGAATATTGAGAAAAGACGTTTGGCGGGAGCTCTTTCTGAAAGGTTTTTAAACCATGGGTTTCATGTGTCACGTGAATTAAAAACATGGTGTCTGACGGTCGCGCCGAACCAAGTGGGGCGTGTATTATCTGATAAAAATCAGCCGCGATGTCAATAAAACATCATATTTTCTTTGACATTTCACGCGCGAATCCGCTAAAGCTAAATCCACAGCCACAAAATTGATATTTTAAACCGTATTAGGGATAGGAATTTGCCATGGATTTGCGCGAACTTTTTAATTTTTCGAAACAACGTCGCGGTGTTGATGCCGTTATTTTTTATGTGTTCCATATGGGATGCTTTGGATTATTATCCGTGGCGCTCGGTGCCCTTTCATAAACGGCGCTGGCGTAAATAAATAAAAATCATAACAGCCAATGCAGCGCAAAAAAACACGTTGTAATTGGCCATTGATAAACCCAAGAACGACCATGAAATTTCATCGCACCGCGTGACAGCGGTTGTGGCGATGCGCGCCATGACCTCTTCGATTGAACCTGACATATCTGGCGTTGTGCACCCTGATAAACCTGCCCACCATTTGCGTTCTACGCCTGAATGAAAAATGGCGATACCTGTGTTCATGATCATGGCGATACCTGACATCCCTAATGTCGTACGGCCAAATCGTGATGATGCCCCAATGAGTCCTAATAAAATTACAGCCACAAATGGCACGCGTTGATACAAACATAATTCGCACGGATGCAGACCAAAAACATATTGTCCTATTAATGCTGACGTTAGGGCAAGGGTCGCCAATCCGACCAGCAAGAGTTGAAACTGAGTCAAAGATAATGACAGGAGAGGGGTAAAAAATGAGGCAATTTTCATGTTGCCAATATACCCCCTTGATCTTCATTTGAAAATCAGTATTGTACGGAAACTTATCACCCAATCACAGTGCCCCTGTGGTGGAATTGGTAGACGCGCTCGACTCAAAATCGAGTGCCGCAAGGCGTGTTGGTTCGAGTCCGACCAGGGGCACCATTTTTCATAAAATAAATATTCGGTACTATGTAACAGGAGCTAGTAAATTTTCAGCTCTCAACGAACCCTGTGATAATGGAACGCCATTACTGGGTTGGTGTGTAATTTGTGGGATTTTTACATCACCATGTTGGCGTAACAGACGCATGGTTTTATCCGCCTGATCCCATTGTTGGGCAAGACTGTCAAGAATTCTCCCGCGCATGTCGTCGGTCATACCCATTTTCATCAATGCCATAGAATTGATCGCGGTGGTTGCACTGGCAGAGAAAGATACCATCAAATCTTTTAATCCAGATACAAATTCTAACTCCGTTGCAACGAGAGCAGGATTTGCTAAATCTTGAATGACGAGGGTACCAGCCATTATATTAATACGTTCATGCGCTTTCGAAAAAATTGACCGTAATTGTGATTTAAGACGACGTTGGTCATCTGATAGATCGTTACTTAATTCATTATCGATTTTTGTTAAGGCTTCGGCGTAAGATGCTTTTAATTTTTGCAATTCCTCCAAAACTTTTGGTGCGGCTTCTGCAAATGATTGGCAATCATCAATTAACTGATATGATTGTCTCAAAGCTGCATCAATTGATGAAGTTACTTCAATATTTGTATTTTCCAACGCGCGGCGCGGGTTTAACCACGGAATGATATTGCGTGTGGCAATCCATAATTCTTGACCAATACTTTCATAGCGTGTGTTCGGATCCATTTCATCCATCAATGTTTTTAAGGATGATTGTAGGCGCTCTATGCGCTTGTCTAAGGCTTCGCGTGCTTTATTCGCATCATCCGCATGTGATAATGTTTGTGTATATAAATTTTGAAATCGTTCAAAAAATTGCGTACATTCCCTTAAGATTTGATCATCAACGCGCAACGCCGCACTTAAATTTCCTGAACGAATGGCGTTTTCAATTGCATCGCGCGGATCAGATAAAGCAATTATGCTGTCAGATTTTTTTGCTATTTGTGTCACCGCGGCGGGTGGTTGATAATCGATACGGTCTTCAATCGCCGTAATTAGTTTACGAAAATTTTGTTTCTGTGCATTCGCTAACGCCGCACGGTACATTGGTAAATCTTGGTCTTTACGCGCTGGATCTAAACGTTTTAAAATAACAAGGGCAATATCCTCATTAATTTCTGCCACCACAGCTAATGGCAGAAAATCTGATGAGGTACTATTTAAATATTTTGGTTGATAGGCAAATTCAATCGAACTATTTTCTACGATATACAAAAGAAGTTTAAATGAATCTTTGATGTTGATCGGTATGGTTCTATTTTGCCCTTTTTCTAAAAGATCTAAAGCACGAAAAAAAACAGTTTCCTTGGTCGGTGAATTATTCTTCTTATCCTGATAGTAGATACCTCCTTGATAGTCAAAGTAAGTCAAAAACAAACGCTCCCATGATAAACCTAAATCAGATTTATTATCAATTAACAGTTCCAATACTTTATCAGGAAGTTTCTCCTTTAGGCTTTTAGCAATGCCTTGAATAACACCATTAAATTTTGCCTCAAAAATAGCTTGATTTACATCAAGTGGTTCAGTTTCAGTACTGTCAGGTGATTTCATGGTTCGCTCCTTAACATGATGGTAAGATAATATTACATAATACATAAAGCTGTCAATTAAATTTTCATAATTTATTAATGTTTATGGATGTGGGGGTACTATATAACTAATTGAAAATAAATAAAATTTCCTCCAAAGTTAACAAAAACCAAACTTTCTAAACAATTTGACGCGAATTTAGATAAAATTCAAAATAATTTTCATAATACATAAAGGTCGATGCCGTATTCTTTACCCATGGCTTTTACATCGGGCAACCTTAACTTTGATCCAAATAAATACGCGGAGCTTTTGCAACAAGCGAACCGCTTGGAGAGAGGCGAGCCTGCATATGGTCAAACAAA
>JBIICJ010000027.1:0-21584 GCA_044238965.1 Micavibrio sp.
GGATCACGTACGGAAGATGATTTTTTATGCCGCGCTGTTGAAACCGCAATTAAGGCAGGTGCCACCACCATTAATATTCCTGATACGGTTGGGTATGCTTTACCGTCTGATTATGCCGCAAAATTTTTATTATTGATGAATAAAGTTCCAAATATTGATCGCGCGATATTATCTGTGCATTGCCACAATGATTTGGGGCTGGCGGTTGCCAATTCGCTTGCGGGCGTTATGGCGGGCGCACGTCAAATTGAATGTACAATTAATGGTATTGGCGAACGTGCGGGCAATGCCGCGCTGGAGGAAATTGTGATGGCACTGCGCACGCGCAGCGATGCCATACCAATGACCAATAATTTTAACCCTGCCATGATCATGAAATTATCGCGCACTTTATCATCGATCACGGGGTTTAATGTTCAACCGAATAAGGCAATTGTGGGTGCAAATGCATTCGCGCATGAAAGCGGCATTCACCAAGACGGCATGTTAAAACACAAAGGCACCTATGAAATTATGACGCCTGAATCGGTGGGGCTAACCACATCGGAATTGGTTTTGGGGAAACATTCGGGCCGTCATGCGTTTAAGGCAAAATTACACGATTTTGGAATTGTCTTGGGTGATAATGCGTTCGAGGATACATTTAATCGTTTCAAAGATTTGGCCGATAAGAAAAAACAAATTTTTGACGAAGATATTTTGGCATTGGTTGAAGATGAAACCGCACGCGATCATGATAAAATCAAATTTGTGTCATTAGTCATTCAGGCGGGAACCAAGGGACCGCAGGTCGCGGCGCTTGAATTGATGATCGACGGTAAAACGCAATATGCAATGTCCGAAGGCAACGGCCCTGTTGATGCGATATTCCGCGCGATGCGCATGATTGTTCCGCATGAGGATGCCGAATTGAAATTATATACGGTGTCGGCGGTGACGGGCGGGACTGATGCGCAGGCCGAAGTAACGGTAAAATTAGAGGAATCAGGCAAATCAGTCATGGGGCAGGGAACAGATTCGGATACATTGGTGGCCTCGGCGCGGGCTTATGTGCATGCGTTAAATAAGTTACTGGTGAAACGAAATCGCACGGCACCGCCCATAGAATTAACAAGGGCGGAGCGTGCTGGCCCATAAATTAACATTTATGGAATATATAACCTGTTGATTTCATACGACTATATTCCCTCTTTTTAATTTTTATTAACGAATGCATAGTATGAATTAAGAATAGTCAAAAATTATATCCGTATCTTTTTTGAACGCCCACTCTGCTTTTTTTGCGTATTGACTCACACATTTTGCCAAAAGGATTTTGCGCTCATGCTTGCTTTTCTCGATAAAATTCAAATTTCCAAAAAATTACCAATCATTATGTTGATATTGGCTTTTGCCAATGCTGCGATTGTTTCAAGCGTTGCTTTAAAAATATCAAGTAAAACAGCGCTAGTGGCAGCAGAAAAGAAAAATGAATCATTTACAATAGATCGTAAGGAGTCTTTAGATAGTTATCTAAATTTCATTGCTGAAGATCTAAAGATCTTATCTACTGACGCGAAAACGTTGGAAAAATTAAATGAATTCAACGCGGCTTTTGGAGCGATTGAGGGCAATAAAACAGAATATTTACAAAAAGCATACATAACAGATAACAAAAATGAGATGGGTAAAAAACATCTTCTTGATTATGCTGATGATGGTTCAGCCTACAGCGCGGTTCACAAAAAATTCCATCCATCCTTACGTTATCTTTTGGAGAAACGTGAATATTATGATATTTTCTTCTTCAACGCACAAGGTGATGTCGTTTACACCGTATTTAAAGAATTAGATTTTTCGACGAATGTTGAAAATGGCCAATGGAAAGACGCGGATCTTGGAAATCTCTTCCGTGATTTGAAGGCAAAGCCAGAAAAAGAACGCGTTGTTTTCTATGATTTTAAACCATATGCCCCTTCAAATAATGTTCCGGCTGCATTTATTGGCGCGCCTATCTTGGATGAAGCTGGTAATTTTGCAGGCGCAATCGCATTCCAAATGCCAATTGCGCGTATCAATAAAATAATGTTAGTCAGCAAAGAAATTTCAGAAACGGCTGAAGTTCATGTTGTTGGTGCAGATAAATTTCTTCGTAATGATCCCAATCCAGATGATGGCGAGGATTCAATCTTAAAAGAAAAATTTGAAGATCCTTCCGTTGATGAAGCTATGAATGGCAAATCGGGGGTCGCAAATGGGGTTGATGAAGATGGTAATAGGGTCATTATTGCCTATACTCCCCTTGATTTCATGGGCACAAAATACGCTATCGTTGCCACTGTTGAAGAAAACGAAGCCTTGGAAGGCATACATGAAATGCAAAAAAACGTTATTATCTCTGCCATAATTATTTTGTTAGGCGTTGGGATTGTTTCGTATCTCTTATCGCGCTCATTAACCAACCCAATTAATCGCATGGTTGATGTGATGCGCGGTCTTGCCGACAAAGATTACACGCTTGACGTTCCATCATTGGAACGTGGTGATGAAATTGGGTCTATGGCAAAGGCTGTGCAAGTGTTCAAAGAGAATGGTTTGGCTGTTCAGCGCATGGAAGCTGAACAAGAAGAATTGAAACGTCAGGCCGAAATTCAAAAACGCGAAGCGATGAATCAATTGGCTGATAGTTTCGACCAACGTACATCGGGTATTATCAATGCCTTGGGTGCGGCGGCAACTGAAATGAATGCAACCGCAGGTCAAATGACAGGTGCGTCACGCAACACAACCCACGCCTCACAAATTGTGGCGGCGGCAGCAACCGAAGCGGACAGCAACGTCCAGACTGTGGCGGCGGCAGCCGAAGAATTGACAGCCTCAAGTTCTGAGATCGCGCGTCAAATCTCAAGCGTTGCTCAAAAAGCAAACCGCGCCTCACAAGCGGCGGAAAGTACATCACGCGAAGTAAATGAATTAAATTCATTGGCGGATTCAATTGGTGAAGTTGTGGGCGCGATCAAAGACATTGCCGATCAAACGAACCTCTTGGCGCTCAATGCCACCATCGAAGCTGCGCGCGCTGGCGAAGCGGGTAAGGGCTTTGCGGTTGTGGCGGATGAAGTGAAAAAACTTGCAATGGAAACAGCGCAAAAAACCGAAGAAATTGATGACCGCGTTGTGAAAATTCAACAAGCGATCCGTTCATCGGTGGATGCGGTTCAACGCATTATCGATGATGTTCGTCAAATTGATGAAGCAACCACCACGGTGGCGAGCGCGGTCGAAGAGCAAAACGCGGCGACATCTGAAATCGGTCGCAACGTGGCCGAGGCGTCAACAGGCACGCAACAGGTTGCGCAAAACATCACCGATGTTCAACGCAATGCCCAAGAAACGGGCGAGGCGGCGGCAACTGTTCAAGCGGCAGCCGAGGAACTCGCACGCATTTCGACCAGCTTACAGACCGAGGTGAATGGCTTCCTCAACGAAATTCGTTCCGAAGGCTAAGTGACTGTAACAGATTTAATTACCATATTCATGAAGGGGCGATCAGAAATGATCGCCTTTTCTTTTGTTTGAGGATGATTTTTATACGGAAACGCTTGTCTTAATCCTTGCCTTTTGGCGTTTGGCTATTTATAAACAAAACCTTATCCATCCCTGACACGTATAAGGATTTTAATCGATGGCTCGCGTTACCGTTGAAGATTGCATTTTAAAATTACCAAACCGTTTTGAACTTGTGATGGTGGCGGCTCACCGCGCACGTCGCATTGGCGCTGGCGCTGGCATTACTGTTGATCGTGATAATGATAAAAACCCTGTTGTATCATTGCGCGAAATTGCCGATGAAACAGTTAGTTTAGACGACCTCAAAGAAGATTTAATCAAATCACATCAACGTATCTTTGCGATGCAAGATGACGATAAGGATGATGTCATCGAAGAAATGTCAAACGAAGAAGAGTGGAGCGCCTTGGTTGCCCAAGCAAATCAATCTGCTATCGATAGCGGTGCCTTTGCCGATGACGATGAAGACGATGCTGTCGAAGATGAAGGTGGCGCGCTCGATGATTTGGCAGGCTTTACCGAAGACGATAAATAATTTTAAAAAATACTAAATTTTTTGAAAAAGGGCGGAAAATTTTAACCGTCCTTTTTTATTTATGTTAGACTATGGGCGTATGACATTCCAAGGTTCAACCATACTTTTAAAGCAAATGAAATCCTACTTGCCGGATTACAACCCCGCGCCAGTTGAGCAAGCCATTGAATACGCCAGAAAAATGCATGATGGGCAAACCCGCGCTTCGGGTGAACCTTATTATACCCACCCCGTAGAGGTGGCAGGCATTCTGGCGGATATGCGCATGGATCCAACCACGATCATTACCGCTATTTTACATGACACACTTGAGGATACATCGGCCACTTCTGATGATTTAGAAAAAAAATTCGGCGCAGATGTGGCGCAATTGGTGAATGGTGTTAGTAAGCTTACAAAAATTGAAAGCCAAACAGTCGAAGGCAAGCAGGCCGAGAATTTTCGCAAACTTGTACTTGCCATGTCCGAAGATATTCGGGTGTTGCTTGTGAAACTTGCCGATCGTTTGCACAATATGCGTACGCTCGAAAATTTTTCAAACCAAGATAAAAAACGCCGTATTGCACGTGAGACATTAGATATTTATGCCCCCCTTGCTGAACGTATTGGCGTTCATCAAATTAAAGAAGAACTGGAAGATTTAGCCTTTGGCACAATGAATCCCGAAGCGCGTGATAGTATCACAAATCGCTTATTATTCTTACGTTCTGAGGGATCAGGCGTTGCCACAAAAATTATCAAAGAATTAAATGGTTTGATGAAAGAGGAATCAATTCCATGTGAAGTGACAGGACGTGAAAAAACACGTTATTCCATTTGGAAAAAAATGCAGCGCAAAAATATCGCCTTCGAACAATTATCCGATATCATGGCATTCCGTATTGTGGTGGATGATATTTCTGCTTGCTATCATGCGTTGGGGATCATTCATTCTAAGTATCCTGTGGTACCTGGACGTTTTAAAGATTTTATTTCAACCCCAAAACCAAATGGATATCGTTCATTACATACAACCGTCTTGGGCCCAACCAATCAACGTATCGAAGTGCAAATCCGCACGAAAGATATGCACGAAGAGGCAGATCTTGGGGTGGCAGCGCATTGGTCATATAAGCAGGGGGATGTACAAGCAGCATTGAATGAGGCCAAAAAATATCGATGGCTCCGTGAATTATTGGATATTTTGGAACAAGATCAACGTCCCGAAGATTTTTGGGAAAATACAAAATTAGAATTATTCCAAGAGCATGTGTTTGCCTTTACGCCCAAGGGTGATTTAATTGAATTACCAGCTGGCGCAACGCCAATTGATTTTGCCTATGCCATTCACTCTAATGTTGGTAATCGTTGTATCGGTGCAAAAATAAATGGGCGTATTGCGCCATTAAATACCAAAATTCAAAATGGTGATCAGGTCGATATTGTCACATCGAAAACACAAAACCCATCACCCACATGGGAACGCTTTGTCATTACTGGCAAAGCCCGATCTCATATTCGTCGTTTTATTCGTCAACAACAAAAAACAGAATATGTTTCATTGGGTAAAGCATTACTGCAAAAAATGTTCAAAACCGAAGGATACGAATTTACTGAAAAAGCAGTGTCGGGCGTCGTATCCCAGTTTCGAGAATGTGATAATGTAGAGGATGTATATGCAGGAATTGGCGCTGGTAACTTGGTTACACGTGATGTGTTTCGGATTATCTTCCCTGCACATAAGCCAGATGGTGAGAAGAAAATTTCTGAACCTGAGGATTTACAACTCAAAAAACAAAATGCGAATACGCAAACATCCAAAGACCGCTTACCAATACGTGGTCTTATTCCAGGCATGGCTGTTCATTTTGCAAGGTGTTGTCATCCTCTCCCAGGTGATCGTATTGTTGGCATTGTCACAACGGGTAAGGGCGTTACTGTTCACACAATCGATTGTGAAACATTAGAACAATTTGCCGATACGCCTGAACGTTGGATCGATGTGTCATGGGGCGATAGCAATGATACGCCCGAAGATCGCGTGGGACGTTTAATGGTAACAATTACAAATGAACCAGGGGCGCTTGGAACATTATCAACCGTGATTGGAAAAAGTGCAGGTAACATTACGAATTTAAAAATTACCAATCGTTCAACCGATTTTTGGGATATGTATGTTGATGTTGCGGTAACAGATACCAAACATTTAAATAACATTATGGCGGCATTACGGGCAACGCCACAAATTGTCAGTGTTGAACGATCCAAAGGACGATAAGGTACAAATACAATCACATGAAATTTTTAAAAGGATTGATTGCGCCCCGCATGGGCTGGAAACGATATGGGCGCTATTTGGCGCTCCGTTTGGTACGATTGAATGACACCGATCAATCAATTGCACGCGGCCTTGCGCATGGGGCATCTATATCATGGACTCCGTTACCAGGAACACATTTTATGCTTGCGGCCGCTACATCATTTTTAACTAAATCAAATGTACCTGCAGGTATGTTTGGCACATTGCTGGGCACACCATGGACATTGCCCTTTATGTGGTGGTTGGCGTATATTGTTGGGCAATATACATTTGAATTAATAGGATGGCCTATCAAACAAATGCCTGCAGATTTTACATGGGATTTTTTAATGAACGAAATTACCCAAAACCCGTTTGAATTATTTGCGCCGTGGTTATTAGGTGGTGTGGCTTTAATGGTGTTTACATGGCCATTATTTTATCATGGATCATTATGGGTTGTGCGATGGGCACGAAATCATCATAAACCACGGAACCGTATATCATGATTATTGGCATTGGCAGCGATATTATGAATGTCGATCGTATCCGTGATGTTATCAACCGCCATGGTGACAGGTTTATTCGCCGCGTATTCGCAGCCGATGAAATTCAAAAGGCACAATCGCGCGCAGCAACGGGGCAAGATATTGCAACCTATGCCAAACGTTTTGCGGCAAAGGAAGCCTGTGCCAAGGCATTGGGCACGGGCGTTATGCATGGTGTATTTTTAAAAGATATGGTGTTGACGAATGACGATCACGGCAAACCCACTATCTATTTGACGGGTGGTGCGGCGGCGCATTTGGCGCGTATTTTGCCTGCGGGTCATGTTGGTTATATTCATGTATCCATTACCGATGATGGCCCAATTACACAGGCTTTTGTTGTGATTGAGGCGCGTCCCGCACGATGAACGCCTCTTTTCTAATGCTGTAATCTGTGGCACAAAGACATATGACCAAATCAAACGATAAAAAAATTGAATCAGTTGCTCCCTCTGATAAAGAAGAATGGAGCGATTTTGCCAAAACCGCCGGCGCGGCAATATTGCTAGCCCTCATCATTCGTACATTTTTATTCGAACCGTTTAATATCCCCTCAGGTTCAATGATTCCCACATTACTGGTGGGTGATTATTTATTCGTGTCAAAATATGAATATGGGTATAGCCGTTATTCATTCCCCCTTGGCATGGGTGGATTTGATGGACGCATCATGGCATCCGAACCGAATCGCGGCGATGTGATCGTGTTCAAATTACCAACTGATACTTCAATTGATTATATTAAACGCACGGTCGGTATGCCCGGCGATACAGTCCAAGTCACCAATGGTCGTTTATATATTAATGGCAAAGTTGTTCCGCGTGAATTTGTAGAAACACAATCTTATGATTCCGAAGAAGGTTCAAAAATTACCGTGACGGAATATAAAGAAACATTACCGAATGGCGTTGAACATTCCATTTTTGAAGAAAGTGATAACGGGCCGTTGGATAATACACCGTTATATACTGTCCCTGAAGGTCATTATTTTATGATGGGTGATAATCGTGATAATTCTCGCGATAGCCGTGTGCAAGAGTTGGTAGGATATGTCCCGTTTGACCATTTGGTGGGGCGCGCTGAATTTTTATTCTTTTCTACCAATGGATTTGCAAGTTTGTTCGAGCCATGGGCATGGCCATGGACCATCCGCTATGATCGATTGTTGAATAAAATTGGCAATGGCGAGGGTGGTAAAGAATAATTATGGATCATGATTTAGCCCTGCAAATTTTCCAAGATCGATTGGGTTATCATTTCAAAGACCAATCATTATTACGGCGTGCCTTAAGTCATTCTAGTGTCGGTTCTGAAAATTATGAACGATTAGAATTTTTGGGTGATCGCGTGCTGGGTTTAATGATCGCGGATATCGCTTATCACACATTCCCGAATGATAGCGAAGGCGCATTGGCAAAACGTCAGGCAGCATTAGCCAGTACTGAAACATTGGCCGAAGTCGCGCGGTTTCTTGATCTTGGCGACGTTGTGATCATGTCTGATTCAGAACGTTCAGTCGGCGGCATGCATAATGATAATTTACTGGCGGATTCACTCGAAGCTATTATCGGTGCGATTTATCTCGATGCGGGTTTGCCGCCATGTCGTGAGGTTATTCATGGCCTGTGGGGTGAAAAAGTGCATGTACTCGCCGCGCCCCCACTTGATTCCAAAACAGGCCTGCAAGAATGGGCACAGGCGCGTAAATTACCGCTTCCAGTTTATGAAATCGTCCATCGTGATGGGCCAGATCACGCGCCCGTGTTTCATGTATCTGTCACCATCGATGGTTACGGGTCAAAAACCGCAACGGGATCATCACGTCGTAATGCCGAAAAAGAGGCCGCACGACAATTATTAGAATATCTTGAAGATCATCACTGGATGAACGAAGCCTGATATGACCCCTGACATGACCGAACCCCACAACACAAAATGCGGATATGTCGCCGTGATCGGCGCGCCGAATGCGGGCAAATCAACTTTGGTCAATTATTTGGTGGGGGCAAAGGTGACGATTGTATCACACAAAGTACAAACCACGCGCAACCGTATTTTGGGAATTTACACGCATGAGAATGCGCAAATTATTTTGATGGATACACCTGGATTATTTGCACCGAAAACAAAATTAGATCGCGCCATGGTGGGGGCAGCATGGACAGGCGCTGAAGATGCCGATGTTGTTTTATATTTATTCGATGTCCGCAAAAAATTCCCGAATGAAGAAGATGTAAATATTATCAATAAACTTCGTGAGAAAAATTATAAACATGTTTGGTTGGTTTTGAATAAAATTGATCAAGTATCACGCGAATCTTTATTGCATATCACGCAAGTCTTAAACGAAGCTTTATCATTTGAAAAAACCTTTATGATATCGGCATTAAAAGGTGATGGCATAAAAGAGCTTACCAATCAATTAGCGCAAACATTACCAATAAATCCATGGATGTTTGGCGAAGATCAAATGACCGATCTGCCAATGCGATTACTTGCGGCCGAAATTACGCGGGAGAAAATTTTTAATTATCTTCATGAAGAATTGCCATACGCGATTTCTGTTGAAACCGAAGAATGGGAACAATTTGAAAATGGATCTGTGCGCATTCGTCAGGTTATTCATGTGGAACGTGACAGCCAAAAGGGAATTGTGGTTGGTAAGGGCGGGATGATGTTAAAACGCATTGGTTCCGATGCGCGCCATGATTTAAAACAAATTTTAGAAGCTGATGTTCATATTAAATTATTTGTACGCGTATCAACACGTTGGCGCGAAGATCCTGTTTATTTTGAAACATGGGGATTAGATCCTGCATCATGATTTTGATGCGTAAGTGATTCATTTGATTCAATTTTATATTTTATCGATGTTATCCACAAAAATAGAGTGATTCGCTTTTTGTGGATAAATCTTCAACTTGACTCTGCGAATCTTGCCTCGCGAATCAAACTATGGGTAGTGTAGTTCATACGTTACATATTTATCCAATGGGGAGATAAAGCTGATGAGCTGGACCGACGAACGCGTTGCTCTGTTAAAACAATTATGGTGCGAAGGCAAAACAGCCGCAGAGATCGCAAAATTAATGGGTGGCGTCAGCCGTAATGCCGTAATTGGAAAGGCGCACCGTTTGAAATTATCAGGCCGTGTGTCACCAGTGCAAACCAATACGCGTCCTGAAACATATTCCGCACGTGGCTTGCCACAACCTGCCAATCAATCACGTCGCCCCGTGGCACGCAACACAGCTCCGAAAGAGCGCAGCTATGTATCACCTGTGGCACCGCCAATGGTCGAAGATTATATGCCAGGCAAAGGCGTCAAATTGACCGAATTGCGTGAAAGCACATGCCGTTGGCCATTGGGCGACCCCAAAGATGAAAATTTCCGTTTTTGTGGATGTGAAAGCATTACAGGCATGCCGTATTGTGAACATCATGCTCGTATGGCGTACCAAGTGGGTCGCAGTTCAAAATTAAAAATTGATGAATTAGCCAAAATTGATTTGAACATCATTCGCAAAACGTTGGTTAGCTAATTTCCTCTGCTAACCTCTTGATACAGAAAAAGCTCTGATAAATTTCAGAGCTTTTTTATTTTATAAATTTGTGCAGTATTTAAATTTTATGCCATCGATTCAATATTCACGCTAACGGCCTCGCGTCCTTTGGGAACATTTTTAAAGGTAACGCGTACGCGCTGTCCCGCCAATAATTGTTCAATTTCTGTTTTATCTAAACATGTTTTATGAACGAAAATATCTTTGAGGCCATCATCGGGCGTAACAAAACCAAAGCCTTTATCAATCACGTAATATTTCACAATCCCTTTGCATGAGTGAACTGTATCGTTATCGGGGCTGTAGGATACTAATTCGGCAGGTAACATACCCGTATTTAAAACTTTGGTAACTTTGGTAACGGTTGCGCCTTTATCACCATAATCAATATGACATAGGATTTCGGCACCTTCACCCAAACCATGCACGCCTAATTTTTGTAATTGTGTGATGTGCAAAAATGCATCGGCAGGATTGTCATCGGGAATCACAAACCCAAAACCCTTGGCAGCATTAAACCATTTCAAACGAGCCAATACTGGTTCACCTTCTGGGACCAGATCTTCGCTCGATTCATTCATGATAATTTGGTCTTTACTCAAGTTTCTATCCCCCGACAGAAAAAATAAAATATGAACCTACATTATTAATACATTTCTATCTAAAATGCAAAAAGTTAAGTAAATCCAAAGTTGACTACAGAATGGCGTGAAATACTCTAGGCTGTATTTTAAATTATGTTATACTGAAGAATAAGCGTAACCCATTGCAATGCAACATTTTTTTGACGGAGACGTATGTATGTCAACAGAGCCACATCTATGGGAACAATCATATCCGCGCGGCTTAAAATGGTCGGATCCAATCCGTCAGGCTCCCCTTCATGTGATTTTAGATAATACAATTTCTAAATTTCCCAACCGCCCCGCCTTTAACTTTATGGGTAAAAAATGGACATGGGATGAGGTGGGCACATTGGTCAATCGCATGGCCAAGGGGTTGCATGATCTGGGGGTCGAGCGCGGGTCAAAGGTTGGTATTTGTCTACCAAATACGCCATATTTTTTAATCGCCTATTATGCCATCACGAAAACAGGCGCCACGGTTGTTAATTTTAATCCACTTTATTCCGAAAAAGAACTAAGCCATCAAATTGAAGACTCGCAGACCGATATGATGATCACAACTGACCTTCATGTTGTGTATGATAAAATGGGTAAAATGTTAAATGATACACGGCTCAATCAATTGGTCATTTGTCCTTTCAAAGATATTTTACCATTTCCAAAAAATATTTTATTCCCTTTATTAAAATCAAAAGATATTGCAACAATTCCGAATGATGATCGTCATGTAGCATTTTCAAAAATTATAGATAATGATGGTGCATTCCAAGCGCCGCACATTACGCCATCTGATGATATCGCCGTTTTGCAATATACAGGCGGTACAACAGGCGTTCCCAAGGGTGCAATGTTAACGCACGCAAATATCACGGGTAATGTTGAACAAGTTGCGCATTGGCTATCGCAACATGCCCATGCGGGGCAGGAAAAAATTGTTGGCGTTATTCCGTTCTTCCATGTGTTTGCTATGACGGCAGTCATGAATTTAGCGGTGCGTTATGGATTTGAAATTGTAGCGTTACCAAAATTTGAACTTGAGGCTACATTAAAATTAATTCACAAAGAAAAGCCGCATTATTTAATGGCGGTGCCAGCTATTTTTAATGCCATTAATAATTCACCTATATTGTCACGTTATGATTTAACATCGCTTCGTTATTGCGTATCGGGCGGCGCGCCATTACCCGTGGAAGTACGCAAAAAATTCGAAGAGCGCACAGGATGCGTTGTCATTGAGGGATATGGGCTAACAGAAGCCTCTCCCGTTGTTTGTGTTAACCCACCTGATGGATTAAACAAAGCGGGGTCAATCGGTTTGCCGCTCGCACAAACAACAGTTGAATTACGCGATCCTGAAACACAATTACTAGTACCGCTTGGCGAACGTGGTGAATTATGTGTGCGTGGCCCACAGGTCATGAAGGGATATTGGGGTAAACCTGATGAGACCGCTAAAGTGATTCATGATGGTTTTTTACGCACAGGCGATGTTGCCGTGATGGATAAAGATGGGTTTGTCTTTATCGTTGATCGCATCAAAGATTTAATTTTGGTAAATGGATATAATGTTTATCCGCGCAATATCGAAGAGGCTATTTACACCCATCCATGCGTTGAAGAATGTATCGTAGCAGGTATTCCCGATGAACAGCGTGGGGAGGTGCCCAAGGCATGGATAAAATTAAAAGATGGTCGTCAATTATCTGATACGGAATTAAAAGAATTCTTAAAAGATAAATTATCACCTATTGAAATGCCGCGCTATGTCGAATTCCGCGACAAACCATTACCCAAAACAATGATTGGTAAATTATCACGCAAAGATGTTTTAGCCGAAGACCGATCAAAATCATCTATTTAATAAATATTATTCTGTAATGTGAATATTACTTAATTCACGGCTGATTTGCTCAAATGCTGAAATTAAATCAGCCTGTGTCGGGGCATCAATCCATTTGGTTTCATCACTGGCACAATTTTTAAAATAATTTTTAGTATTTTGATCAATGCCAGATGTAAAGGTCACGGTATAAATGGTGATACCATCATCTTTCATGTTCTGACAAGTTTGCGCCAGACGCTGATTTAATACGCCATCGGTCAGAGTTTGATTGTTCATCCATGTACCGTAACCCGAATAAACATCGTTAATCACGTTATCACCATCGGTCATTAAAATTGCAATTTTACGCCACTCATTATTATCCCATGCTGTGCCCTCTCGAAATGGGAATTCGGGTGACAATACACGATATCCCCACACCATACCCAAATTACTCAACGTGTTTCCAGCGGCTTGAAGCCCATTTACTCTGGTAATAATCTGCGTTCTGTTTGTCGTTAACGGTAAGATATATGACTTGTTGCACAATGAATTTGGGGCAACTGAATCTCTACGAATTCTTGAATTTTTGGCACCAGCATTCGTATAACGGTACATATCCCATCGCCATGTGGAATCGGTATTTTGAGTATCCATTGGTGTTGTATGATTATCTAATACACATCCCCACCATGCATTGGTTTGATTTTGATTAAATGTCAAATTATTAGGGTTACGTACAAAGGCGGTGTCATAGGTTGCACCAGATGGTAATCGACCCAATCCATATGGGCCAACATTCACTGCGTTTGAAAAGGGAACGATACCAATTTTAACTGAATCAGGATAAGCCGCATTATCAAACATAATATTTGTAAAATTAGTGGCTGCAGTACGTAATGTTGCAATATTATTATTCGTGCTCATTGACCCTGTTACATCCAAAACCATTGCAACTTCAAGGCCGATAATTTCGCGCGTGACGTTGGTGTTCTCGGTAATGGCAATTTCATCTAATGCTAATACGCGCGCAAAATACGTCACGTAATTGGCTGTGGCTGACACACGAATATCAGACCCATCAACGGTGACCTGTACATTATAGGGGGCCCCAATACGTTCTGAGGGATAATTTAATTCAAAAAATTCTTGTACAGTTGCGTTGATATCACTTGTTGAATTTGCTGATGCGGCGGCGGCTAATGCGGCGGCGTCAACTGCATGTGATAAACGTTGCTTAATTAAATAAGCATTCGATACATCAACGGCCATACCTGCCGTGCCAATGACAACGGGAATAGCCATCGCAAAGGCAACAGCGGTTACCCCTGAGATAGATTTCAAATAACGGCGAAGTTTGTTCATCATATCACTTACTCCCATTCCACGGTTGGGCTACGTCGTCCACGGGCGTAGGCGACTTCTTGCATATCCAAATCATCAATAAAATAACGTGCGAAAAATGGCGTATAGGTATAGCGAACAGTTACAATCACCATACCTTCACCTTCATCGCCAATTCCATTTACATTTGTAATCGCATCGCTGTTGGGCGGCATATCGCGTGTTTCGCGCCATAAAATTTGTGGCACACGATTGGAATCAAATTCAACACTGGCAATATCAATGCCAAACTCATTTAAAGAATAAGGCTCGTATGCCAATCGGGCGGCTTGGATGGAATCTTCTAAACCTGCACTATTAATGGTGCTATCACGTGAAATTAAATCTGCTGTAATTTGTGTTGCGGTAATTGTTTTTTGTGAAAGAATAATTCCATTACCTAAATCATAAACACCCATCATTAAAAACAATAATGGTGGGAATAGCATGACCGCTTCCATAGCGGCAGTACCATTATCCTGAATGAAAAAATTGCGAATAAATTTTATCATACATCTCATCATGGTGGCGGCACCACCTGTTGAATATCATATGGTTCGGTTTGCAGCACCACTGTTGCCATTAATAACTTTGTGTTGTTAGGTCCATCAGACAAAATATTACCAATAAGCGGCGTTTTTAAACGATAGCGGTAAACCACACGGATTAAATTCACGCTATTAACACCGCCCGGAATAAATCCACGCGAAATTAAATTTCCATCTTGATCATATTGCGCCTCATATTGATCAAAGGATGAAAATTGATCCATTTCCACAACTTCATATTGCATATCTGAACATCGTAATAAGGCATCAGCTTTGTCACATAATAAATCAGAAAATAATTGTTCGGGATCGCCTTGAGCTTGTTGTACTTGTCCTGTGCGCACCAAACGGGCCGCATCATTTGTTGCCCCTAATAATACACTTTGTGATCCGAACATTAATGACATCTCAATAATCCCGAGCAATAAAAAAATGAACGGAAAAGAGATGAGCGCGAATTCAATCGCGACCACACCATCAGCGTTTCGCTGAAAATGATTGATAAAAGATAAAGCGCCCATACTATCTTTAGGATAGAAGGGCGCTGTTTAACATTTCATTAAGGAATGGTTGTATTTAGCGCAAAGTTGCACCAGTTTTACTTTGTACGGCGCTAATAATCTTCTGACAAACGCCGTCGATATCACTATCGGTCAGGCTTTGTGCCATCGGTTGTAATGTCACAGCCACAGCCACGGACTTATGCCCATCGGCAATGCCCTTACCTTCGTATACATCAAAGATAGAAGCTTTGGTGATCAGGGTGCGGTCAACGCCGCGGATGGTTTTGACGATTTGATCCGATTCCAAACCGCGCGGGCACACAAATGCAAAATCACGCGAGATAGGTTGGAATGACGATAATTCCAGCATTGGTTTCGCCGATCCTTTTTTCTTCGCATCGGGAATTGCATCGATAAAAATTTCAAATGCGACGATGGGCGTCACATCGATTTTCATTTGATCCAGAATCGCGGGGTGAATTTCACCGAAATACGCCACCAATTTATTCCCCAAACGCACTGCACCCGAACGTCCAGGGTGGTAGTAATTGGGGGCCTCGCGCGTGATGGGGGCATTGGCAAATGATGCGCCCAACACCGCCAATAAATCGGCCTTAATGTCAAATATATCAACCGCGCGTGATGATGTGCCTGACCAATGTTTATCACCTGTGCCCACGCGCAATGCGGCGGCAATAACAGGTTGTTGGTCGGCATCGGTGCCGTGGAACACGGGGCCAATTTCGAATAATGCGACGGCGCCTAAACCTTTATCATGATTGCGTTGGGCAGCGTTGATTAAATTAGGTAATATAGATGGACGCATTTGTCCCAAATCACTGGAAATGGGGTTGCTGATTTTCAATGCGTTCGCTGGATAATTTTGCGGCGCGAATAATTGCGCCTGACTGTCATCCATAAATGACCATGTCACTGTTTCATTTAATCCGCGGGATGCCAGCATTGCACGCGCATTGCGAATTTTTGTCCCCCGCGCCGTTTCGGCGATTTGCACAATCGCGCCATCACGTGTGACGGGTACGGGGGGAATGGCATCAAACCCAACCAAACGCGCAACTTCTTCCACCACATCATGCGGCATAGTAATATCGTGGCGGAATGACGGTGGTGTCACATTCCATGTTGTGCCGTTTTGGTTTATCTCACACCCAATGGCTGTCAGATATTTCGTTTGAATGGCATGATCAATTTCAAAACCCAAAATTTTTGTTGCAAGGGCAGGTTCATATGAAATCACGCGTGCCTCATATGGTGCTGTGCCAACCTCTATCACTTCGGTGGCTTCACCGCCGCATAAATCTAAAATCATTTGTGTGGCAATATCGGCAGCGGGGCGGGTGAATAATGGGTCAATGCCGCGTTCAAAACGATAACGCGCATCGGAATTAATTTGCAATCCGCGCCCTGTTTTTGCGGTATGATAGGAATCAAAATAGGCCACTTCTAAAAACACATTTATTGTATCATTCGTACATGATGTTTTCATCCCGCCCATCACGCCGGCAACCGCTTCGGGTGATTCTGTATCACTGATGACAGTCATAAAATTTGATAATTTATATTGTTTATCATTCAGACCATTGAAATCTTCACCATCTTTTGCCAAACGAACATTTAATGCATTGCCTTTAATTTTATCGGCATCAAACACATGTAACGGGCGGCATAAATCATATGAAATATAATTTGTGATATCGACCAATGCCGAAATCGGGCGCAAACCAATGGCGGTTAAACGGTTTTGTAACCATTGCGGTGATACTTTGTTCGAAACACCTTTGATATAACGCCCAACAAAATGACGGCATGATGATTGCGGATCAATGGTTACGGTCACGGGCGATGTGCCTGATGTTTTTAAGCTTGGCATATTTAATGGTTTTAATGTGCCCAAACCTTTGGCGGCTAAATCACGGGCAATACCGCGAATGCCCGCGCAATCGGCACGATTAGGCGTAACATTAATTTCGATGACGGGATCATCAAGACCAAATAATGATGATAATGTTGTACCGATTGGCGTATCAGCAGGTAAATCAATAATACCCTCATGATCATCACCCAAATCCATTTCGCGGAATGACACCATCATACCATTTGATTCCACATCGCGAATTTTTGTTTTTTTCAAAACCATACCGTTTGCGGGCACAACGGAACCTTCGGGCGCGTATACGGCTTTCATACCTGTGCGCGCATTCGGTGCGCCGCAGACAACTTGAATAGTACCTGTTTCGGTTTGTACCTGACACACGCGCAATTTATCGGCATTGGGATGTTTCTCGGCCTGCAGTACATGTACAACCTTAAATGGTGCATAGATCGCGCTACGGTCTTGCACATCTTCGACCTCTAATCCGATTGCGGTTAAGGCGTCGGTGATTTCAGATAATGATGCATTTGTATTCAAATGATCTTTGAGCCAAGAGAGAGTGAATTTCATTTTCTAAATCCTTATTATTATTTATGACTTAAGCGCGCGGTTCGGGCGGTTTAACGGGTCAAACCCATAATGGGATAACCAACGGGAATCGGAATCAAAGAATGTGCGCAAATCAGGAATGCCGTATTTGAGCATCGCAAAGCGATCAATGCCTAAACCAAATGCAAATCCTTGATATTCATTGGGATCAAGGCCGCAATTTTGAATGACATTCGGGTGCACCATACCGCATCCTAACACTTCCATCCATTTTTCGGTGGTGCCCAATGTTAATTTGCCATCTTTACGGGAACAACCAATATCCATTTCCGCTGATGGTTCGGTAAACGGGAAGAATGACGGGCGAAAGCGCACAGGCAAATCATCAATTTCAAAATAAGCGCGCACGAAATCCATCAAACATGCCTTTAAATGTCCCATATGGGTGTTTTTATCAATGACCAAACCTTCCATTTGATGGAACATTGGTGTGTGGGTCATATCAGAATCTGATCTGTATACACGCCCCATACATAAAATTTTGATGGGTGGTTTTTCTGTGAGCATCGTGCGGATTTGCACGGTTGATGTGTGTGTGCGCAATAATTTTTTACGGGCTTCGCCCTCTTTAGTTTCATCATCAGGCAAATAAAATGTGTCATGCATTTCACGTGCGGGGTGACCGATCGGGAAATTTAACGCGGTGAAATTGTGGAAATCATCTTCGATATCGGGGCCTTCGGCAACGGTGAAACCCATGTCGGAAAAAATTTCAATCATCTCATCAATTGTTTGTGAAATGGGATGGATTGATCCCGTGCGTTCGGGGCGCGGTGATAATGTGATATCAATTGTTTCATTTGCCAGACGTTGATCCATCTCTTGGCGTTTTAACGCGGTTTCTTGGCGGGCGATCAATGATGCAATTTCATCTTTGAGAACATTCAATTCCGCGCCGATGGTTTTGCGTTCCTCAACTGATAATGATCCCATATTTTTCATGAGTTCAGTAATGCGCCCCTTTTTCCCCAATGCATTCACGCGGGCTTGGTCTAATTCGTTTAAATCCTTGGCGGTTTCAACCGATTGGATTAATTCGGATTTCAGAGCAGTAATATTCATGTTTAGGCAACCTTTATTTGTTTTTGTGCTTCCAGATAATGACGTACTTCGTCTAATTCATCAATAACCGCGTGAGAGTGTGCGCCGAATAATCGGTCACGGGAGAATATACCCCATGTGACGGAAAAAACCATAAGGCCAAAGGCTTTGCCAACCTCGGGCTCTTCTAAACTATCGCCAATGATAAAGCTCGCGCTGGGGTCATAATCATGTTCATCCCAAAATTTTTGAAAACGGTCACGTTTGGTCACGCGGGTGAAATCAACAGGGTTATAGGATTCATTCCCCGATACAAATTTGAAATATTGATTGATATGGCGTGCGGCAATTTGTTCTTCAAGGTCATAGATACGTTGGTTAGATAGCACCATTAAATCAAACCCTTCGGCCAATAAATAATTCAATAAATCAAATGTCCCCCGACGCAAAGACGTTGATGCCGCAAGCGGTAGATAGGCATCTTGGTAAGTTTTATCTGCCTCTTCAAAATTTTCGAGATAATCGGGTGCGTGAACACCATTGCGCGCATAAACATGAACGAGAGGAAAATCCATCGTCTCGCGATATTGCTCCATGGTGATTTCGGGTTTGCCAAAAAACCGCATGCAAGCATTGAAGGCGATGAGATTTTCATCCGCATCATCAAATAATGTACCATTCCAATCAAAGACAGCGAGTTTTTTGGTCATGATCACTCTTTCGTGTTGTGAAAACAAAACAGCCCCTTTTCAAAAGGGGCTGTTCGAAATTTCGTTTTGAAAAACGAGCTTCTTAGCTCCTCTTTTTATCCTAGGGCCTTTTTGGCTTGGTCAAAGATCGCTTTAAACGCGCCTGTGTCATTCACAGCTAATTCAGCCAACATTTTACGGTCAACAGGAATGCCCGCTTTGTGCACGCCATTCATGAATTGTGCGTATGTTAAACCCAACTCACGGGAAGCCGCATTAATACGTTGAATCCACAATGAACGGAAATCACGTTTTTTGTTACGACGGTCGCGGTATGCGTATTGCAATGCTTTTTCAACGCGTTGCAACGCAGGGCGGAAACAATTACCTGAACGGCCGCGGTAACCCTTGGCTAATTTCAAGATTTTGGTGTGACGTGCGTGTGCGCGTGGTGTACCTTTTTTCGCTCTCGACATGGATTATGCCTCCTTCTTCGCTGCAGTTTTTTTCGCCGCTGGCTTTTTCACTGCTGGTGTTTTCATAGCCGCTTTTTTGACAGGCTTTGCAGGAGCTGAAGCCGCCGCTGCCGCTTTCGCAGCTTTGATCGCTTTGCTTTCTGCAGGTGATGGGCTGCGCTTGCCGCGTTTTTTCGAACGCTCATAAGGCATATAATGCTCAAGCAATGTTGTCGCATCTGAATCATTCAATAAGAATGTTCCGCGTGCTTTTGCTTTCATTGATGTTGGTTTGCTGATCAAACGGTGGCGTTTGTGGGCGTGTTTTGCTTTCACCCCGCCATTACCCGTCACGATAAAGCGCTTTTTGACTGCGCTCTTGGACTTAATCTTCGGCATTTTTGTCTCCAAAAGTTAAAAGTTGTATATCACCCATCGAGGCAGCCAAAGTATTCCAAAAGCCAGATGAGCATGAAGCCGTGGTTATAACGGGTTTTATCCCCAAATGGCAAGGGGAATATTATTTACATAATTAATATATTCGGATTTATTTGCAGAGCGTTTCGGAATCGGATAATGTTTGAAAATAAGTTACATATTTGCAAGGGAGCAAACACATGAAATCTGCATTTTTTGGTGCATCAACAGAAACAATTATCTCAAATAAAGAGCTGAATGTCATTCCTGAGGATAAAGAAGTAATAGAAAATACGAATGATCCTGTAAGATGTGTACTCGCAATGTAATAAATGAAAGCCCCAAAATCGGGGCTTTTTTTAATGAGTAAAATTAATCTAAATGCGTGCCGATTTGGGCATGAATATGGGGTGGGAATTCTTGGTCTTCCCATGGCAGGAAAATCCATGTGTTTTGGGTGACCTCGGTCACAAAACTATCGGCCATCGGCTTTCCATCGGGCTTTACATACAAACATGCAAAATGCGCTTTGGGTAAAATGTCACGCAACGCACGAAATGTATTGCCCGTATCTGATAAATCATCGACCACTAACCATCCCGCGCCATCGCCTGCGGCATCGGCCGCTTTTAACACAGATAATTCACGTTGGTTTTGTGCATCATAAGATGACACCGCAATAGTTTCGATTGTACGAATATTGATTTCGCGTGCCACCAAACAGGCGGGAACCAAACCACCCCGCGTAACAGCCACCACGCCTTTGAACGGTTGATTATGATGCAATGGCAATAATTTTTGTCCCAATTCCTTGGACAGGCGATGGATATCCTGCCATGTTACGGGTAAATCAACGGGTGTGACTTTGTTCATATTATTTTTCCTTTTTCTGTGTTTAAATATCTCAATGATCCGATCTTTGTCCAGAACCATTTTGATGACATTCCTTTTATTGGTGGCGGGTGCCATGTGCGCCGTAGCGGCCACCAAATTTTCAAACGCCTATAAATGGCCGTTTGGTGCGCGTGATATTGGCGGTGAATTGGGTGGGAACGTTGCGGTGGTTGAGCTATTCACATCAGAAACCTGCGCTTTTTGCCCGCAAGCCGATGCGTATTTTACGG
>JBIICJ010000116.1:0-5376 GCA_044238965.1 Micavibrio sp.
GCCGCCGGGCGCGACGGCAAGTGCTGCCCTCGCGCGCGGCTGAGCGTTTCCGCGGAGCGCCGTGTGATCGAGGCCAGCGAGACCGGCGCGCGGCGCCTCGATCGGCGGGGGCGGGAGGGGCTAGGCCGCCGCGGCCTGCTCTTGAGGATCGAACAGCTGGTAGCCTCGGCCCCACACTGTCTGGATGTAGCTATCACCGTCGCAGGCCAGCCTCAGCTTCTGCCGCAGCTTGCAGATGAACACGTCGATGATCTTGAGTTCCGGCTCATCCACCCCGCCATATAGGTGGTTGAGGAACATTTCCTTGGTAAGCGTGGTGCCCTTGCGAAGCGAGAGGAGCTCCAGCATCGCATACTCCTTGCCGGTGAGGTGCACGCGCGCGTCATCAACTTCGACCGTCTTGGAATCGAGATTGACCGCCAGCTTGCCGGTGCGGATGACCGACTGCGAATGGCCCTTCGAACGGCGCACCACGGCGTGGATGCGGGCAATCAGTTCTTCGCGGTGGAACGGCTTAGTGACGTAGTCGTCAGCGCCAAAGCTGAAGCTGCGCAACTTTGCGTCCATCTCCGAATTGCCCGAAAGGACCAGCACAGGCGTCTGCACCTTGGCGATACGCAGCTTCTTGAGTACGTCGTAGCCGTGCATGTCGGGCAGGCTCAGGTCGAGCAGGATGATGTCGTAATCATACATCTTGCCCAGATCGAGGCCCTCTTCTCCCAGGTCGGTCGAGTAGACATTGAAGCCGTCGCTCGTGAGCATCAGTTCGATCGCCCGAGTGGTCGCCTGATCATCTTCGATTAGCAGAATACGCATTATTGCCCCTCATTTCTCTCACCGGCATTCCCGCTAACGGGGAGGCTTCCGGCCGTTAACCACACTCTATTACTGAAGATGGTTAACAATGCGTTTCGAGGGCGAAGATTGATGCGCGAGCCTGGCATCGAGCGAGGGCACACCCTGCCAGCCCACCGGACCTGAGCAAGGCGGAAAACTCCAGACCCGAGCGGTCCAAGGTTGGGTAGCAGTGCACTTGACGTCGGACTCTACCAGAAATCGGGCACATTTCAGGGGGGGGGCACGTCAATGTCAAGTCGGACATGGGCTCAGTCTGGAGCGATCCCTTCCCCGAACCAAATCGTATTTGAAGGGCTAAATTGGAGGGAGCAGGTGACGTTGAGCGCCTGCCGTAATGGGATTTTCTCGCCGATCAGTGTGGGCGATGATGTCGCCAACATCTGCCGCAAGCGGATGGCACTCGCTTGGGATTGCGTTGGCGCAATCGGTAACGGCGTGAGCCTCGGCTTGAAGCAGCGCCCATCGTCTCGTTGTAACATAGATTTGAGGAGCATCTGGGAGAGGGCGCGCCGGCTGGGCGAACCGGTGTATTGGCGTCGACCCGAGCGTCGCGCGCGCGCGAATGGCAATACCTGTACAAGACCGAGCTGCTGAAGCCTCGTTGTCGCGTGGCTAAAGCGGCCTCCTCGTACCCATGAGCCCTGCGCAGAGAGTTAAACATTGGGTTTGATGTAAAAAAGGGGCGGGGCCTTGCGGCGCCGCCCCTTTTCGGAGGATATCTTTAGGTGGGTCTAGCGGCTGACAGCATCGTCATCGTCGCCACCAGAGATGGCAACAAGACCGCCAATTACTGCCGCTGCACCGAGGAGTGCCAAGACGATAGTGCCGCCACCAGCAGCCTCGCTGCCCTCTTCAACCGGAGCAATCGCGCGCTGGGCGGCAACGGCAGACATACCAATCGGCGCCACGAGGGTAGCAGCAGCCGCAAGACCAAGGACAATTGACTTCGTTTTCATTCCGAATTCCTCAAACTGCTGCCCGCGAAGTGCAGGCAGTTTCGAATCGCATAATGATCCTAGAGGCTCTGCCGCTGTAACGCAACTAAATTTTCCGCCTCGGACACGGCCGGGCGCGCCGCCAGAAAGGTGTGAATCGCCGGTTCGCGATTGGAGAGGCGGCGTGGCATCAAACGAGATGATATCTATGCGCCGCTAGACTTCCTTGACCCCAAAAACAGCCCGTGACACTAGGCGCGTACGCGAGTGGCGCCATCACGAGAAATAGACATTCGGAACTTATGATGCAAACAGGCGCAGGGAAGTCAACCGAGCGGCTCGTAATCCTGAAGCCAAGCGATTGGAGCCCCCAGCTCGTCGTCCTGTGCGTGTTTTTTGCGGTCCTGTTCATCACAGGCGGAAGTTCACGGTATGACGTCCCACATCTTGTGGTGCTTCGCCCCTTGGCCATCTGCGTTCTCGGATTTGCCCTAGCGACAATCAATGCCGGCGCCTGGCGCACCTACAGGCCCGCCATCTTGCTGTTTGCGTCGGCCTTTGCCCTGACTGCCCTGCACCTCATTCCGCTTCCGCCGCACATTTGGCAGGCGCTGCCGGGCCGCCAAATCATTGCTGACATTGATGCCATGGCGGGCCTGAAAGACATTTGGCGTCCCCTGACCATGTTCCCGGAGGGCACTTGGAACGCATTTTACGCCCTGACTGTGCCTCTTGCGGCCCTGCTCCTTGCGGCGCAGTTAAACCAGCGCGACGTCGTGCGTCTTCTGGTTTGGGTGACCGCCCTGTCTTTGGTGACGGGCTTAGTCGGCGTTTTACAGGCCGCGGGCTCTGGCATAGGTTTGTATCACCTCGATCCGGGAAATGCGGGCCTGTTCGCAAATCGCAATCACCAGGCGGCAATGCTCGCATGCCTCTTCCCCATGCTGGGGGCCCTGGCCATGTCTGGGTCTCTCTTTAGTATCGGGGAAAGGTCAGTGCTGATCGTTTCTGCCGCTGTCAAAATCATGCTTGTGCCCCTCATCCTCGTAACGGGGTCCAGAATGGGTATGGTTATCGCGGTCATTGCGTTCATCTACACTGGAACAATCAGTTTGTGGCAGGTGGTGGGCCAGAGGCGGCATGCCTACTACTCATTGACGCTGCTGGCGGCAGGACTAGCCACAGCGGTCGCAATGGTTCTGGTGACAATTTATACCGCGCGGGACGAGGCTATTGATCGCCTAGACACAGCCGATGAAGATTTGCGTTGGCAATTTTGGGAAAGCGTTGTTGCCTTCCTGCCGCAATACCTGCCCTGGGGGTCGGGTGTGGGGTCCTTTGTGCCAGTCTATCAAATTCATGAGCCGGACGGCATGCTTATGCCGCAATATGTCAATCAGGCGCACAATGACTGGCTGGATCTTGCACTCACGTCAGGCGTACCCGGGATGATCCTGGCCGCTATAGCTGTGGCGGCCTTTGCGCGCGCCATGGGTGCGGCCCTTGTCGCACCGGGCGTCACGGGCCACATCCGCCGTGCCGGCATAGGTACAATTCTTGTGCTAGCCTTTGCCAGCCTGAGCGACTACCCGCTGCGCACGCCGATTCTTGCGGCAGTCTTGGCTGTGGCAGTGATTTGGGCTTGGGCCCCGCTGCGTCCAAATGAAAACGAAGAAAGTAAAGGGCCCTATGCTCAGGCTTGATTTTACCACAATCCTTCTCTTTGGCGTGGCTCTATGTGTTAGTGGCTGCGCATCGACTGGTGCAAAGATTGGCGGGGCGCCGGGCCTCGAAGTCGTGGAAGGCAACACGCTTCCCCAACCTACGGTGGCCGACTTGGCGGCGAATGAGCGCCCCTTCCGTGTTGGCCCCTTCGACATCCTCAATGTCGACGTCTTCGGCAGTGAAGAGCTGTCGAAGAAGGAAATCCAGGTCGACGCAAGCGGACGCATCACCTTTCCCCTGATCGGCACGCTCGAAGTTGCGGGCAAGACGCCGGGCGAAGTGAGCGATATGATGGCAAGCCGTTTCCGCGGACGCTTCATCCGCGACCCGCAGGTGACCGTAAATCTTAAGGAAATCTTCAGCCAAACTGTAACCATAAGTGGCGAGGTGAAAAAAGCTGGCGTCTACCCAATTGTCGGACGCATGACGCTCCTGACGGCTATCGCCTCCGCAGAAGGGTGGACCCAGTTCTCGAAAAAGGGTGAAGTAGTCGTCATTCGCACTGTCAACGGGAAAAACTACGCGGCCCTGTACGACGTCCGCGCCATAGAAAAGGGGCGCTACGAGGATCCCGAGATTTTTGCGAGCGACAAGGTGGTTGTGGGAGACTCCCAGAGCCGACGGATGTTTAACGACTTCCTGACCGCTTCGCCGCTCCTCGCTCCCGTTATCTTCCTCCTTGATAACAACTAAGGGGGAACCAGCATGGCCAGCCAAGCAATGAATTCGATCAACTACGACCCGTCGCATGGCGCGCGACGCGACAACCAGCCCCCGCTGGACGACGAGCGCTTTAATCTGCCCCCCATCCTCATCCAGTACTGGCACACAGTGGTGCGATGGCGCTGGCTCATGGTGGGGATCGTTACGGCCTGCGTCCTGATCGGCATCACCATAACACTGCTCATGGCACCGCTTTACACGGCCAAATCTCAGCTGCAGATTGACCGCCAGCAAAAGCAAATCACGAAAGTCGAGGGCATTGAGGCTGAGCTGCCCGGCCAGGACCTGGAGTTCTACGCCACACAGTATGAGTTGCTTAAGGCGCGGCCCCTCGCCGAGCGTGTGGCGTCTGAATTGAAGCTTTACGATAGCGATGCCTTCCTCGAAGCGCACGGCGTCGACCCGAACATTTTCGAGCAGGAGGGCGGCTCCAAAACCGCCGCTGAACTGAAGGCAGATCGCGAGCGCCTGGTCGTAAACACGCTCCTCGACTCGGTCGAAGTTGCACCCATTCGCATGTCGAAACTCGTCGACATCAATTACACCAGCCGCAACGCAGAATTGTCCTCGCGCATCGCAAACCAGTGGGCAGCGGCCTTTATTGCCCTCAGCATGGAGCGGCAATTTGCGTCCACCGCGGACGCTCGCACCTTCCTCGAAGGGCGTCTCGAAACCCTACGCGACCGCCTCGAGGAGTCGGAACGGCAGGTTGTCCTTTACGCCGCCAACACTGGTATTGTTGCCCTAGACGAAATCCGCGACCCCAACGGGCGCGCTATCGGCAATCGGACGCTGACAGGCGCGACGCTCGAGCAGCTGGCAAACGAACTGAACCAGGCTACGGCGGCGAAAATTGCCGCAGAGGCTCGTACAGGTTCGGCAGGCGGAAATACCGCGGAGGCGGTTAACAGCGCGACACTCTCAAGCCTGCGCGGGCAGCGCGCCGAAGTTGCCGCGGCCTATTCCAAGATGCTGGTACAATTTGCACCAGAATACCCCGGGGTAATCGAACTCAAGCAACAGCTTGCCGCCATTGACGAAGACATCAACGTGGAAACTTCGCGCATCGCGCGCTCACGGTCACAAGAGTACAGCGAGGCGCTCGCGCGTGAGCGGGACCTGCGCGGCAAAGTCA
>JBIICJ010000028.1:0-21379 GCA_044238965.1 Micavibrio sp.
GCGCAAGAAGATATGTTGAAACTCGGGGGGGTTGAGGAAGACGATTTATATAGCTCTATCCTCAAGACCACCAATTCGCGTTTCCGTTGGTTGTTTGTGAATTTGCTAACCGCCATTCTGGCGGCGGTTGTCATTTCATTTTTCGAAGCCACAATTGAACAAATTGTCGCGCTCGCCGTTCTTATGCCCATCGTTGCGGGTATGGGCGGAAATGCAGGCACGCAAGCGCTTACGGTTGCTGTGCGCGCGCTTGCCACCAAAGAAATTTCCAGCACGAACGCATGGCGCGTTATCGGTAAAGAAACCGCGGTTGGTTTGTTAAATGGGATTGTCTTTGCGTTGGTCATCGGGACGGTCGCCGCCCTGTGGTTCCATGACATTAAATTAGGCGGGGTTATTGGCGCCGCCATGGTCACCAATTTGGTCGTAGCAGGGTTTTTTGGCGCAGGAATCCCTATTATTCTTGACCGTATGGGGACAGATCCCGCCGTGTCATCCGCCGTATTTTTAACCACCATGACCGATGTTATTGGGTTTTTTGTGTTTTTAGGCCTCGCCAGCATCATTTTGATGTAATTTGTGATGTAAATTTAGTTGTAACCAACCCCAAGTTATTTTATCACCATAAACATGGCTAAACCAAAACGCATTAAATATAAATCTAGTGAATCCTCCTCCCCATCCCTTTTGCGCACCCTCATCAAATGGGTGTTTGTTGCGGGGTTATGGGTTGGGTTATTTGTTGTCGTGGTTTTGGCGTGGTACGCGCGCGAATTGCCATCAATTATTGAGAACCCCCAATTCCAACCCAAAGCATCCATCACAGTTTTGGATAATGAAGGTGAAGTGATTGGTCGTTATGGTGACATCAAAGGTCAATCATTATCCATCCAAGATATGCCGAAACATTTGATTGATGCGATTTTATCAATCGAAGACCGTCGTTTTTATTACCATTTTGGTATTGATCCGATTGGTTTGTTACGCGCGTTTGTTGTCAATACCGTCAGCGGCGATGTACGCCAAGGCGGATCTACCATTACACAACAACTTGCCAAAAATTTATTCCTGTCACATGAACGTACATACAAACGCAAAATCCAAGAAGCGTTATTAGCATTGTGGTTAGAACACGAATTGACCAAAGACGAAATTTTAGCGGCATATTTAAACCGTGTTTATATGGGCGCAGGCACATATGGCGTTGATGCCGCATCCAAAGTTTATTTCAAAAAATCAGCGCGTGATTTAACCATCAAAGAATCCGCTATGCTGGCGGGGTTACTACGTGCCCCATCGCGTTATTCACCTTCATCAAACTATAAAGCATCGATTGAACGTGCCAAAGTTGTTGTTGGTGCCATGGTGGATGCAGGTCATTTAACAAAAGACGAAGCTGCGCAAGTTTTCAAAAAGAAATCAAAAACACCCACTTCGTACACAAGCGAAGGTGAATCCGCGCGCTATTATGCTGATTGGGTTGTTGACCAAGTATCTGATTTAATCGGCACGCCTGAGGGTGATATTGTTGTTGAAACAACAATGGATTCCGATATTCAAATCAACGCCGCGAAAGTAATTGCCGATGCCGTTGAAAAAAATCGCGCGAAATCAAACGTAAGCCAGGGCGCAACCGTTGTGATGCGCCCCGATGGAAGCGTGGTTGCCATGGTGGGTGGTATCGATTACCGCAAGAGCCAATTTAATCGCGCAGGTCAAGGCATGCGCCAACCAGGATCATCATTTAAACCAATTGTTTATTTGGCGGCACTCGAAAGTGGATATAGCGCAGGAAGCGTTGTGAATGATGCGCCGATGTCATACGGGTCATACACACCGCAAAATTATGGCGGCAAATATTACGGCGAAATTACATTAACAGGTGCACTTACATTGTCGCTTAACTCTGTTGCCGTTCAATTGGCTAGCAATGTCGGGGTTAACCATGTTATTAATACGGCGCGCCGTTTGGGTATTACATCAAATCTTGAACCCAATCTTTCACTCGCGCTCGGGTCGAACGAAATTCCAATGTTGGAAATGGCATCGGCCTATACCACCATCAGCAATGGCGGGTTCTTAGTCAAAGCATACGGTATCAAAACCATTCGCACTGAAGATGGTAAAAAATTATATGAATATAAACAAAAAGAATCGCCGCGTAATTTCCGTGGATCAGACATTGGTCAATTAACCGCGATGATGCAATCGGTTGTGCAACATGGCACAGGTATGGGCGCGGCAGGCCCGTTCTTCGCCGCAGGCAAAACAGGTACGTCCCAAGATTTCCGTGATGCGTGGTTTGATGGATTTACCGATGATTACACAGCCATTGTATGGTTTGGAAATGATAACAACACACCCATGAAAGGTGTGACAGGTGGCGCAATTTCTGCCCGCGCATGGCGTGACATTATTACAGCCGCCAAGGCTGACCCAACACCATCTCAATATGCGATTTCCAGATCATATGATATTACAGATGAATTTACCGATATGTTATCACGTCTGACATCTGATGGTGCGCCAATCACTGGTGCGGATGGTCAACCGCTTGATTTAACCAATCCTGAAAATGGTAATGCTTTAAATTGGCAGATCAAACCCACATTTACGCCTGATCGTGATGGCGATAAGGTTGGGTATGATCGTTTGAATTAATTTTTATACCCGCGTAAACATATCTTCGGATAACATCGGATAATAACGACGGAACCCCGCTAATTTATCTTCACCAATGCGCGCCCAATGATCACGCAATCCTCGAATAGATGGGCTTGCCGCGCCCACTTCCCATTCATCGCGCATCAATGCCTGATCAATATGTTCTAAATAATCATCAGGCAACGCCGCGCGCGGTGTGCGCAACCCCATATCAATTAACACCCGCGCCACAAATGCATCCGATGAATGCATCATATCCGCTACATATTGAATGGATGATAATATTTTGATTTCCATTCGTGAATTCGGCACATACCGTAAATGCCGCATAAACCGCGCGTAAATTTCCATCTCTTCATTGGATGTTGTATGCAACTCAGGTACAGGAAGAATAATGTTGTCCGTTAAGATATTATCATTCGCTTTCATGTGACCTCCTTTGTAAAGGTGAGAACGTTTTACCGCCTCTTACTTTCAGAATTGGAGATTCAGATTAAGGGAGTCTTAAAATTTTCAAATACGCCCCAAAACGGCTTGTTATCCTGTGGATAACCCAATACGTATCGTTATCGCGCCAATTAAATGAAATTAAATACGCGGAATCGTCGCGCGCGCCAGCGAATCGGCACGTTCATTTTCAACATGCCCCGCATGACCTTTGACCCAATGCAACGTGATTCGGTGTTGCGCAAAAACATGATCTAATTCACGCCACAAATCTTCGTTCTTCACGGGTTTTTTATCGGCGGTTTTCCATCCACGCGCTTTCCATGCCTGTAACCATTGCTCTAATCCGTCTTTCACATACTTACTATCTGTATATAAATCAACGTCGCATGTTTTTTTCAAAGCCTTTAATGATTCTATCACCGCCATCAATTCCATGCGGTTATTGGTAGTTTCCAATGCGCCCCCTGACAATTCTTTTTCGGTCGTACCGTATCGCAAAATCGCGCCCCATCCACCAGGCCCTGGGTTTCCGCTACATGCACCATCTGTATAAATTTCAACACGCATGTTATTTACCCGAGCACCGTATGATCACAATGATAATTTAATATGCGTAGATATTCGCGCGGATCCTTGGGTTTCACCAACGCTGTTTCATCATGGAATAACCAATCATGTGCGCGCGTCATAAAAATGCGCAACGCCGCCATGCGGAAAAATAAATTCATAAATCGTTTTTCATCGGGGGATATGGGACGAATTAATTCATAAGATGTGATGAAATTGACCAATCGTTCATGATCACATTCACCGTTTTGATCAAAACACCATGCGTTCATAGTTAACGCCACATCATACCCCAAATAATCATTGCATGAAAAATAGAAATCAATCACGCCAGATAAATTTCCATTATCGATAAAAATATTGTCGGGAAATAAATCGGCATGCACCACCGCACGCGGTAAATTTAATGATGTTGTATTTTCAAATTCTAATAATTGGGCACGCACAATCGATTCAGCATCCATATCAATTTCATGCAAACGATACTTCATTTTTTGATATAATTTTTTCCATGCATTTAAACCCATTGTGTTGGGACGCGATGAATCAAACGTAATCGCCCCCACATGCAACCGCGCCGACAATTCACCCATTTGCGCACATAAATCAGGCGTAATAATAGCGGGCGTAACGCCCGTGCCATTTAAAAAACTAATCAGAACACATTTTTTATTATGCATGGTGTGAATGATATCGCCATTTTGATCACGCAACGCCTGCGGCACATCAATTTTTTGCTTTGCCAGATGATTCATATACGCAAAGAAAAATGGTAAATCACGCGGATCAACTCGTTTTTCAAAAATGGTCAAAATAAATTTATTTTGATCTGTCGTGATTAAATAGTTACTATTTTCAACGCCTGTGACAATGCCTTCGAATAACACAAGCGTACCGACATCATACCGCGCCAACAACTCTGTAACATCATCATGTGATATATGCGTATATACAGCCATTAGACAACACTTCGCTTTTCTTCCGCATCACGAAGCAGGCGCGGAATATTAAAGACAACATCTTCCTTAGTGATCGCAACTTCTTCTAACGTCACATTAAATGTTTGTTGAAGTGCGTTGATAACACCTTTGATCAACACATCTGGCGCGGAAGCCCCCGCCGTTAATCCTGCGCATACAACGCCGTTTAATTCATGCCATGGAATATCGCGCCAATCATTGATTAGATATGATTTTTGGCATCCGTAAACTTTGGCAACTTCAACCAAGCGATTTGAATTCGATGAATTCGCCGACCCGATCACCAACATCACATCCACCATCGGGGCGATTTCTTTGACTGCGCTTTGGCGGTTTGTCGTGGCGTAACAAATATCTTCCTTTGCAGGCCCCACGATCAACGGGAACCGCGCGCGAAGCGCATCAACGACATTTGCCGTATCATCAACGGATAATGTTGTTTGCGTGCAATAGGCCACATTACTTTCATCATTCACGTTTAAATTTTGCACATCATCAGCGGTTTCAACTAATAACACCGCGCCATCAGGCAATTGCCCCATTGTGCCCGCGACTTCAGGGTGACCATCGTGTCCGATCAAAATAATTTGTCGTCCCATTTTGTAATGGCGTTCGGCCTCGAAATGAACTTTGGTCACGAGCGGACACGTTGCATCAATAAAAAACATCTCCCGCGTTTGCGCCTCAGCAGGAACAGATTTCGGCACACCATGCGCCGAAAATACAACGGGGCGACCATCATTCGGAATTTCATGTAATTCTTCGACAAAGATGGCGCCTTTGGAACGTAAATCATCAACGACAAATTTATTGTGAACAATTTCGTGCCGTACATAAACGGGCGCGCCATATTTTTCGAGCGATTTTTCAACAATCTGAATAGCGCGATCAACCCCCGCGCAAAAACCACGCGGCGCGGCGAGCAACAATTTTAAGGAGGGCTTTGTGGTCTGATCCATAAACTGATGTGTATCAAAATCATTCTGCTCTTGCCATGGTTTTGTGATCGCATAAAGTCATTGATATGCGAATTTATCTTGCCCTTACCTGCTCTCTCCTTTGCCTTTCGGGATGTGTATCCTCGGGATTAACCATTCCTGATTGGAGTTTATTTGGCGGGAAAGCCGCACCGACGCCCAATAGCGCAAGCCCCACAACCCTGGATGACAGCAAATGCCCGCCCGTATCCATTGTGCCCGATTTAAACCGTATGGTTGAATTTGAGGGACAAAAATGGGTTAGTGAAATCATGTTAATGGGCGCAACGCGCCAATGCCAATTGGTTGGCGAGATGTTACGCGTTACCATGAATTTAACCGCCCAAGGCCGTTTGGGCCCCGAAGGGCAAAAACAGGCCAAAGTGCAGGCAAATTACACATACCCCTATCTAATCGCGGTCATTAATAACGCGGGTCAGATCGCGTCAAAAGACGTATTCGCCATGAATGCCGTGTATCAAAAAGCGCAGGCAGATGGTCAATATCGGGTGTTCCAAGACAATATTACCCAATCCATCCCTGCGCCGAATGGCGCCCTGCCCACAGGCACGCATATCCAAATCGGGTTTCAACTCGACCCAGCCGCGTTGGCGTATAATCGGCAGAATCCGCAAGCCACCAGATAAACCAGAAATAATGGTATAAATTAAAATATTATGGATATTTGTTCTTGCTCTTAACGCATGGCTGACGTAGTATCCTGCCGTTTATGGCATTCAAATCATTACCAATTTAAGGTTTTCTGATGAGCAAGACAGATACCATTACCAATCTATCCTTTGAGGCCGCTTTGGCGGAGCTTGAGGGTATTGTGAAAAACCTCGAGGCGGGAAAAACAAATTTGGATGATATGGTTGCCGCCTATGAACGAGGCACGATGCTCAAAAATTACTGTGAAACGAAACTGCGTGACGCGCAAATGAAAATTGAACAAATTTCTTTGTCGCCTGATGGAACGCCAACGCGAACCGCCTTCAAAGACTAAAGAGTAAAAATTAAATAAGAAAAAGAATTTAGGAGATAATTTTAATATGGCACCTTCACCACGCGAGAGTTCCCCGATCCTGAAAGACGCATTGGCCGAACATGTTCAATATATCGAGAAAACATTAACGCGCTTATTCCCCGAAACTGATTTAGCCGAAGCCACATTGCACGATGCCATGCGTTACGCCGTCATGGCGGGTGGAAAACGCCTTCGCCCGTTTATGGTGATGCAATCATGTAAAATTTTTAACGTTGATCCTTCGCGCGCCAAACGCGTTGCTGCTGTGATTGAAATGGTTCATTCTTATTCACTCGTACATGACGATTTACCTGCGATGGATAATTCAGACATGCGCCGCGGAAAACCCGCCGTACACAAGGCATATGATGAAGCCACAGCCATTTTAGCAGGCGATGGATTATTAACATACGCGTTTGAAATTTTAGCCGATGCCGACACACACGAAGACCCGCGTGTGCGCATTGAACTCGTGGCGTCACTCGCGCGGGCTGCGGGGCCACATGGTATGGTGGGCGGTCAAATGCTTGACCTTATCGGCGAGAAAAATAATTTTGATTTAGGCACAATCAGCCGTATGCAACGTATGAAGACAGGTAAATTGATGGCATTTGCGTGCGAAGCTGGCGCTATCATGGGCAAAGCATCCGAAGGTCAACGCAAAGCCTTATCAAATTATGCGTTTGATCTTGGCCTCGCCTTCCAAGTCACCGATGATATTTTGGATGTTGAATCTACATCTGTGCAATTGGGTAAACCCGCCAACCAAGATGACAAAGCAGGCAAATCAACCTTTGTATCAACATTGGGCAAAGACCAAGCCCGTTCCCGCGCGGAAATGTTGATTGAACAAGCCAAACGTCATTTACACATTTTTGAAAACCGTGCGCATATGCTTGAATTATTGGCTGATCACGTGTTGGAACGCCGAGCGTAAATCATCATGTCTGCCGCGGAAACACAACGTCAATCAAATACGACTGCGGCGACTAGCACAACAACCGATTCAAAAACGCCCCTTCTTAATCGCGTCAATTTTCCGCATGATTTAAAACAATTCAATGATAATGAATTGCTTATTTTGGCCGATGAATTACGTTTTGAAACCATTGATGCCGTATCAAAAATCGGTGGGCATTTGGGATCATCGTTGGGCGTGATTGAACTGACCGTTGCTCTTCATGCCGTGTTTGATACACCGCGCGATAAAATTATTTGGGATGTCGGACACCAAGCCTATCCGCATAAAATTTTAACAGGTCGTCGTGACCGTATTCGCACCATTCGCCAAGGTGGCGGCCTCTCAGGTTTTACCAAACGCAGCGAAAGCGAATATGATCCATTTGGCACGGCGCATAGCTCTACGTCTATTTCTGCCGCACTCGGTATGGCAATTGCGCGTGATTTAGCAGGCGGAAATAATCATGCGATTGCCGTGATTGGTGATGGCGCAATGTCGGCAGGTATGGCGTTCGAAGCCATGAATAATGCCGGCGCGTTAAAATCAAATTTGATTGTGATTTTAAATGACAATGATATGTCGATTGCACCGCCCGTCGGTGCGATGTCAAATTATTTAACGCGCATCGTGTCATCACGCCCGTACATGCAAGCACGCGATATCGTCAAACGTGCGACATCAATTTTACCCGCGCCAATTAAGGACATTGCCCGCCGCGCCGAAGAAACTGCACGCGCCACCATGGGCGGCGGTACATTATTCGAAGAAATGGGTTTTTATTATATCGGCCCGATTGATGGGCATAATTTAGACTCTCTTCTCACGGTACTGCGCAATGTCCGTGACCGTGAGCAAAAAGGCCCTGTGCTTATTCATGTGCGCACGCAAAAGGGTAAGGGATATATGCCTGCTGAAAACGCGCCTGACAAAATGCATGGCGTAACAAAATTTGATGTGGTGACAGGTGCACAATCAAAACCAAAAACAACCTTGCCAACATTCACCAAAGTATATGCGAATGCCTTAATTACCGAGGCTAAACACGATGATAAAATTGTGGCCATCACTGCCGCCATGCCATCGGGCACGGGTTTAGATTTATTTTCACACGAATTCCCGACCCGTACATTTGATGTGGGCATTGCCGAACAACATGCTGTGACATTTGCGGCAGGCATGGCAACGGAAGGTTACAAACCATTTTGCACCATTTATTCAACATTTTTGCAACGCGCCTATGACCAAGTGGTGCATGATGTAGCCTTACAAAATTTGCCGGTACGTTTCGCAATGGATCGTGCGGGATTAGTTGGGGCAGATGGTCAAACACATGCGGGATCATTTGATATCGCGTATTTGGGATGCCTGCCTAATTTTGTGTTATGCGCGGCGGCGGATGAGGCTGAACTCACACATATGGTACGCACCATGGCAGATTACAATGATGGCCCGATTGCCGTGCGTTACCCGCGCGGAGAAGGCATGGGCGCGGATATTCCCGCGCGCGGTGAAATTCTTTCGATCGGTAAAGGACGCATTATTTGCGAAGGGAACGACATTGCCATTTTATCATACGGTACGCGTTTAAATGAATGTTTATTGGCGCGCGATATGTTGGCGCAAAAAAATATCCTGCCAACAATTGCTGATGCGCGGTTTGCAAAACCATTAGACAGAGATTTGATTGATCAATTAATCAAAAACCATAAATTGGTGATCACTATTGAAGAAGGATCAGTTGGCGGATTCGGATCATTGGTGTTGCATTATTTACAACAAAGTAATCAATTGAATGGCTCAAGCATAATCAAAACCATGGCATTGCCTGATAAATTTCAAGATCATAACACGCCAATTGAACAATATAACGAGGCACAATTAAACGCCGCGCACATTGTCGAAACCATTTTAAATTTTATGAATAAAAAATGATACTTCCCAAACCAACCATTATTATTTTTGACATGGATGGTACAACAGTACGCCATATTAATCCGCGCATTCTGCATGTTTTGGAAAAAATTGACGATGCCATGTTTTGGTTTAGTGAGAGATTTGGTGCAGGTCGTCCATCAAAACAAACCCAACAAAATGTAAAAAAGAAAAAACCACGTTTATTGGTTCATCGCGCCCTACACAAAATGCGCCGCAAACAGGTTGAACAAATTGTTGAGCCCTGCCCTGGTGTTCGTGATGTGTTAAAATTAATTCGCGCTTATGATATTCCAACCGCCATCGTGTCGAACGGGTTGGGCAAAGGATATGGTCACGATATTTTACAAAAATTTGATTTAGAAAAATTTTTTAAAGCGCAAATTTTCCGTGAAGATTTCGTACAATCAAAACCAAACCCCGAACCATTATTAAATGCCTTTAAGGCGATGAATATTGAGCCGAATGAAAATGATGTAATTTGGGTAATCGGTGACCGTAAAAAGGACATTAAGTCCGCTTTAAAATTGGCCGAGATCATTTCAGCAAAAATTATTCCCATTTCATATGGTATTGAAGCCGCGATTGCCGTGATTAAATACCACCTGCCCGCCGATTATATTTTAACGACCTATCATGATTTGGAAAATAAGTTGACCACATCAATGGGGTATGAACCATCGACAACCGATATCACCGCAACATCGGATAACACAATCAGCAAAGTTGCATAATCAAAAATTAAACGCTTAATGAATCTGCTTCAGGTAATTCGGCAAGACGTGATTCAATATCGTCTAAATACGGCAACGAATCTTGTGCGCCTGCCTTTAAACATGCCAAACTTCCCGCAACCGACGCGCGGCGCATCGCCTCTGGCAATGGCATATCGACATGCAGGCATGCCGCAATTGTACCGCAGTAAGCATCACCTGCGCCCGTTGTATCAACCACATCTTTTTGATCCATTGGTAAAATAGAAACGCCCCATCCCTTACCATCAGGGCCGATCGCGATCGATCCCTTGCGGCCGAGTGTGATAATACAAATCATATTACCCTCGATGGCCAGAGCCTTTGCTAATTTCAGCGCGTTATTTTCAACAGCCAAATTTAATTTGGTAGCCATTTGGCGCGCTTCGATACTATTCACAATCAAAATATCAATATGCCCGATGGCTTTTTTCGGAATCATAATCGCAGGCGCGAGATTTAAAATTGTTTTGACGCCTTGATTATGCGCGCGTTCGAGCAACGCTACTGTTTGATCAACGGGTAATTCCATTTGCATGAGCAACGTATTTTGTGGAATTAAAATTTCATCAGGTACTTGGTCATGATTAACTTCGACATTCGCACCCGAGAGAACAATAATTTGATTTTCACCCGATGGATTGCGCATGATAACGGCGGTACCTGTCGGCAAATCATCTGATTTTCCCACGCCCGATACCATAACGCCATCACGTTTTAATGATTCCGTGATTGTTTTGCCGTAATTATCATGGCCAACTTTCCCCACCAACGCGACCTTCGCGCCAGCACGAGCAACGGCAAGCGCTTGGTTTGCACCCTTCCCGCCTGGGAATAATTCATATTCCGTTGATAAAATTGTTTCACCAGGCTCAGGCAGATGCGGCAAGCCAATTGACATATCCATATTTAAGGAACCAAAGACAATGATCATAAGAATCTTTATACCATAACCATTGAAATTATCTATCCCTCCTATAGATTAAAGGCACAAAAGAAAGGACTAAAAAATGCCCTTATTAACTTCCCCCATAGACGGGTCTCCGATGAGACAGATTCAACGCTACGGTATTGAGATTGACGTATGCCCAACAACAGGCGGTGTTTGGTTGGACAAAGGAGAATTAGAAAAATTGCTGGCCATTGTGCGCGAAGCCGTTGAAGATGAGGATCGTCACGAACAACAATATCGCCAACAACCACAACAACAACCACAGGTTCATGTACAACAAATGCCTCCACAGCAAGTTGTGTATCAACAACAACAGCCCTATGCCAAACCATACAAACATTATGATGACGATGATGATTACAAATATCGTTCAGGATATAAAAAGAGTAAATTAAAAACGATTTTAGATATCTTTGATTAGATAAAAATTTAATTCTGAAACGCCACCCCCAAAGTGGCGTTTTTTAATGTTCAAAGATTGTAATTTTTGGCGAAATCATCAACGCGCCCCAATAATTTATCCAATGTTGCCATGGTTTTTGATAAATCATTTGTGTCATCATCTATCCATGTACGCAATGTCCATGCATACACGCCAATCAAACCCGCAACGCGTAATGCACCGCGAATACCGTCAGTTTCAATTCCTGCCAATTCTAACATCCGCGCCATGGATAACCCTAAATGCGGCATCGAAATAACCATTTGTTTAGGATCAGATTTCATAGAATTTAAAATGGATAAAATCGCCGCGCGGTCTTGGTTCGCGCGATCAAACCGCTCCATCACAATATCAAATAATCGTTCACGATGTGGTGTTTCAGGATGAAAGGATAAAAATTGTTCCATCACATGACGGTCAAGCCTGCGCCCATAGAAAACCAAAATATCGGTTTTATCATCAAATAGATCATAAAAATCAGCCATTGATATGACGGCATCCGCGCAAATATCGCGTACCGAAACTTGCCCCCACCCCTGTGTGGTGGCGAGTTGCAATGTTGTGGTTAAAACATGTTCACGACGGTCAATAAAGCCTTTATCCTGCATAATAAATAGTCTATTTTCTTGAGGAGTTTGATACAAGCGCTATTTTATAAAAAGGCAACTAAAGTGACTACAAAATTTCAATTAACCGCCATCGGCAATGCCATTGTTGATATTTTGGCAAACACCGATGAAGAATTTTTGATGGCGCAAGCCGCATGCGGTATGAACCGCGCATCCATGACATTGATCGATGAAAGCCGTGCGCGGGAATTATATCCCCTGATGAATAAACCTATTGAAATGTCGGGCGGATCTGCTGCCAACACTATGGCCTGTTTTGCCGCTTTGGGCGGGCAAGGCGCGTATATTGGCAAAGTGTCGAATGATCGTTTTGGAAAAATTTTTGCAACTGATATGATCAAAAGTAATATTCATTATGATACACCCGCCTTAGAACATGGCCCCCTCACCGCGCAATGTTTAATTTTTGTGGAACCAAACGGTAACCGCACTATGAATACATTTTTGGGCGCATCTGTTTTATTTAACGAAAATGATGTCAACGAAGATGTGATTGCACATTCAGAAATCGTTTATTTAGAAGGTTATTTATTCGACAAAGAAGAAGCCAAAAAAGCATTTTTAAAAGCGGCAGCCCTTACCCATAAGCATAACCGTAAATTATCATTAACATTGTCAGATACATTTTGTGTGCAGCGCCACCGTGATGATTTTTTAAATTTAATTGAACATCACGTCGATATTTTATTTGCCAATCATTTTGAATTACTGGAACTTTATCAAACTAATGATTTAAATGAAGCCATGGAAAAATTGCGCGCGCACTGTGATATCGCTGTTGTAACGCAAGGCGATAAAGGATCAACAATTCTAACCAAAGATGCGCGTATTGATATCAATGCCTTCCCCGTTGCTAAAGTGGTTGATACTACTGGCGCGGGCGATGCTTATGCTGCAGGGTTTTTATATGGCCTCACTCATGGTTATGATTTAACAGCGTGTGGTAATTTAGGATCACGAACCGCCGCCGAAATTATTTCACATATGGGCCCGCGTCCCCAACGAAGCTTTGATGATTTTAAAATGCATGCGGCATAAATTAAAAATATTTATTATATTTCTTCTTCTCGCATTGCCTATCACAGCGCAGGCAAATGATTTTGGCATTGCCATGCATGGTGCGCCTTTATTATCTTATGGTGATCATTTTTCTTATGCGAATATAAATGCGCCACAAGGCGGCACATTAAAACAAGGTTATGTTGGCACGTTCGATACGATCAACCCCTTTACCATTAAGGGCAAAGCCGCGCAGGGTTTAAATTTTTTCTATGATCGTTTAACCATTCGGTCATGGGATGAGCCATTTACATTATACCCCTTGATTGCTGAGAAAATTTCAACGCCTGCCGACCGATCATCCATCACATTTACGATTGATAAACGTGCAAAATTTAATGATCGATCGCCCATCACCGCCCATGATGTGGCCTTTAGCTTTGAAATATTACGCGACAAAGGTCGCCCCAATATGCGCCAAGTCTATAAAATGGTGACAAAATATGATGTCATTGATGACCATACCATTACATTTCATTTAGGCGCCGATCGCACGCGCGAAAGCGTGATGATTATCGCGATGATGCCTGTTTTATCCAAAACATATTGGTCGAAACATAATTTTGATACGACAACTTTTGATATTCCTGTATCTAATGGCGCTTATAAAATAAAATCAATTGATGCGGGACGACGCATTGTTTTCGAAAAAAACAAAAATTATTGGGCAAAAGATTTATCTCATTTGCGCGGATTATATAATTTTGATCAGATTAGTTTTGATTATTTCCGCGATGATGGTGTCGCATTCGAAGCCTTTAAATCAGGCGATATTGATATTCGCACCGAAATTGACCCCGCTAAATGGCAAACATCATACAAAGGTTTGCGCATTGATAGCGGGCAAATTCAAAAACATATCATCCCCCATAAGCGCACCGAACGTATGTGGGGTTTTATTTTTAATATGCGCCGCGCGCCGTTTGAAAACGCAAATGTTCGCAAGGCATTGTCTCTTGCGATTGATCGCCCATGGATTAATAAAAATCTATTTCACAATCAGTATAAATTGACCAACAGCTTCTTTGCTAATTCTGACCTTAGCTTTGTGCAATCGGATATCCCCGAACGTGATTTACGCGTGAAGTTAAAGGAAGCCGACAACCTTTTAAAACAAGCAGGATGGGTGATTGAAAACGGAAAACGTATCAATAAAACCACACGCCAACCACTTACGTTTGAAATTTTGATCGGATCACCTGACGATGAAAAAATTGCCCTTGCCTATAAACGCACATTGATACGTTTGGGTGTTGATGTGCGATTGCGCAGTTTAGATTCGACATCATTCCGTGATCGGTTGATGCGTTATGATTACGACATGGTTTTATATTTCTGGCAAAACAGCCTGTCACCTGGAACCGAGCAAGCGTTAAATTGGGGATGCAAAGCCGCCGCCGAAGATGGTCGTTTTAATTATGCTGGTATTTGCACAAAAGAAATTGACAACATTGTTTATAAACTTCCCGACATTGCTACGCGTGAGGGGTTGGTGGCATCTACCCGCGCACTCGATAAATTATTGATTGATTCAAATATTACCATTCCATTATTCCATGCGGGGGTTGATCGTATTGCCGCCGATAAACGAATCGGCATCCCCGCCACCCCCGCCCTTTATGGCACGGTTTTCGAGGCCTTGTGGGACAAAGATCAGACAAAAAATACAGTAAATAAAGCGCCGAAATGAAAAGACATTGAGTCTAATGATTATTTTTGATAGTTTAATGCCCATGATGAACAAAACAGCCTTACTTCTTACAGCCCTTTCTCTTTTGACCCTCACCGCTTGTGGCGGCAGTATGACGCGCGAATTTGATCAGAATGCACGTTACTGGCAACGCATTGATACAACCGATGCGATTTATCAACGCGGGCCAAAGGCTCAACAAATATTGTTTGAAGATATGGCAGATTGCACAACCAACATCAATGAATTGAAACGCCTTGGCGCTGTTCGCAATGCTGTGCCACCATCGACGTGGGATTCAACGGCACGTGATGGATATTTGCGCACCGAACACAAAGATTACACAGATTTCGAAACATGCATGACATCCAAAGGATGGGAACGTGTCAAACATGTTGATTACGAAACTGTCAACCGTTCACGACCTGATTACTTAGAGTCAATTGGCCGTGAGAGATATCGTACCGATGCAGGCGAATTACAAAAACGCACGCATAAATTAAATCAGTAATTACTGACGATTTAGAAATTTTTGAATGGTCGCGAGCACAGTTTCTATGCTGAGCGATGTCATCAATGACCGCGTCAATCTTTGCGGATCATAACCTTCAAAATTCGTCAATTCATCAAATGTTTCGGGCGTGTGCGCGTAACATGTGTGCGCGCCATATGGGCCGTATACATGCACATAACTCGCGCCAAATAAACCACATGTTTTGACGCCCGCTGCTGCTGCTGCATGCATTAAACCTGAATCATTACCGATATAAAAATCACACTGCGCCAAACATGCCGCCGCCTCTGCGGGGTTTCCTTTGGCAATCACATCAATGCGCCGTTCGGGCGGAATTGTGTTGAATAATTTTATTGCGGATTCTTCTTCGCCAGGCGCGGCAAATACCGCCACGCGCGCATTAGGAAATGCTCCCGTATCCGATGTTAAATGCGCGATGATGTCAATAAACCGATCAATCGGCCATGTCTTCCCGATCCAATTTGCTGTTGGCCCCACGCCAATAATGGCGCGGTTATCTTTTTGCATGATGCGATTGGCGAATGCGATTTGATCATCAGACAAAAATAAACGCGGCGCGGGAATATAATCCAACTTCATAACTTTGGTATTTTGAATAACCTTGTGCGCCGTACGATCAATATGTTTTCCAAAGCGATATATCTCATGCGCGGGTAATGCACGTGAGATAATGGAATCACGCAAATCAACAATCACATCCCATTTTTTACCAATGGTTTTTTTCCACAGCCACCACCAATGCCCGTGATATTTTTGCTTTTTGAGCACAATCAATTCATCAAGATGTGGCACACCCATAAATAAACTAGATGGCAAGCCGCCACACACAATGGTTAAACGCGGATCTTGATATGACTTTAAAATATGATCCACGAGCCCCATCGATAAAATGGCATCGCCAATGCGCGTTGATGTGATGAACAGAATATTGGTCATGAAAACCCTTTAAATTTTATCCAATTATACCTATATTATATGCATGAACACAAGCCAAACCTTACGCGGTCACATTACGATTCACGGCGCAGATTCCGATCATTTTTTACAAAATTTGATTACGAATGATGTGAATTTATTATCCACTGCGCCCTATATCCATGCGTGCCTGCTTACACCACAGGGGAAATTTTTACATGATTTTTTTATCACGCACGATGATGAAACTTATGTATTAAATTGCGAACCAATAACACGCGCGCAAGATTTATTTCAAAAATTAAATTTATATAAATTGCGGTCAAATGTTATCATTACACATCATAACGATCGCCCATCTTACCTCACTCCATATGGTTATAGTTTTGATGATATACAAAACGCATTATCATTACATGATTGGGAAATGGCGCGGTTATCACAAAAACGTGCTGATGGATCACGCGATGCCGAAATTGGCACATCAACATTGTCAGAATTAAATTTAGAAGCAGCCGCCGTCTCTTTTGATAAAGGATGTTATATCGGTCAAGAATTAACGGCGCGTGTGCATCACCGCGGCCTCACCAAAAAACGATTATATGCGGTAGAATTCACCCACGCACCACCCGTATTTGGCACAGAATTACCCAATAAAATTGGCATTATGCGATCATCATATCAAAATTATGGTTTAGCCTTAATTAAGGACGAAATTGCCTCAACCTTATCCACTTCGGACCTAGGATTTTTACACATTCCATGATAAAAATGACACCACGATTGAGAGGTACGATATGTCAGCTTGGGTTGTTTGGTTAATTACCGCATTTTTATTGGCGATTGCTGAAATGGCAACCATGTCATTTTATTTATTGCTCGCCGCGTTTGGGGCGTTATGTGCCGCGCTTCTCGCCTATCTCGGTGCATCTGATGTCGTACAAATTTTAACAGCATCCATCGTCACATTATGCGGATGGGGAATTATTTATAAATTTTTATCAAACAAATCACAACCACATCAATCAGATTCAAACATGAACATGGATATCGGCACAGAAGTAAAAATCGCTGAGATCGCTACCGATGGAAATTTACGGGTTAATTATCGTGGTAGTATGTGGAACGCAAAATTAGCAAATGGCTCTGCTGAAGCCACACTACAAAAAACATATATTATTTCATCGATTACTGGTTCAACGCTTATTTTATCCGAGAAAGGACAATAAACCATGGAAGCGTCCATTATATTTGCCGTTGTTGTTTTATTTATTATCTTCAAAGGTGTCAAAATTGTATCGCAACAATCCGCCATGGTTGTGGAGCGTTTGGGTAAATATCATTCCACATTAATGCCAGGCATTAATGTTATTTTTCCCTTTATTGATAATGTACGTTATGTGCATTCGCTCAAAGAAATTCCATTGGATGTTCCCGCGCAAGTGTGCGTGACCAAAGATAATTCTCAATTAAAAGTTGATGGTGTTATTTTCTTTCAAGTCACCGACCCGTACCGCGCTTCATATGGTTCGTCCGATTATATCACATCAATTACACAGCTTGCGCAAACAACATTGCGATCAATTATTGGTCGTTTAGAATTGGATCGCACATTCGAAGAGCGTGATTTAATCAACACATCGGTTGTGACTGCCATTGATGAAGCTGCCGCTAATTGGGGCGTCAAAGTATTGCGTTATGAGATTAAAGATTTAACACCACCGCAAGAAATTTTGCGTGCGATGCAAGCGCAAATTACTGCTGAGCGTGAAAAGCGCGCATTGATTGCCCAATCCGAAGGAAAACGCCAAGAGCAAATCAATTTGGCGGAAGGTGAACGTCAGGCATCAATCACTCAATCCGAAGGTGATAAATTAGCAGAAATTAACAGAGCCGAAGGGGAAGCATTAGCATTACGCATGGTTGCCGATGCAAATGCCGAGGCAATTGCAAAGGTTGCCGCCGCGACACAAAATGCGGGTGGTTTGGAAGCAGTAAATTTAAAAGTTGCCGAAAAATTTGTCGAAGCCTTCGCCGCACTCGCCAAACAAGGCAACACCATCATCATTCCGCAAAATGTGGGTGATATCGCGGGTATGGTCACAACCGCCATGTCGATCATGAATAAAGTTGAAAAACGATAATGCCAGAAATAAAAGCTGTCTTTTGGGACAGCGACAATACATTAATTGATACCTTTGCCCTGCATTGGGCAAAGCATAAATATGTATTAGCACGTTACGGTATCAATTTAGATGATCAATATCAGACACGTATTCATCATAATAATGGCACGCAAAATTATGAATGGATCGTACGTGAATTGGGTTTAAACATCTTTGAAACTGATTATCTGAACCAAATCGATACCTATTATCGTGATCACTCATCGCAATTAAAATTGCGTGATGGCGTTGCCGAAATATTGGAATTATTTACGCAAAAACTCTTACCGCAAGTGGTGGTATCAAATGGCCGTCGTCATTCTGTTGAATCATCACACATTGCTACAAACATCATTGATCGTTTTGAATTTTTAATGTGCAAAGAAGATTACGAAGGTCGTAAGCCAGAACCAATACCGTTTTTAACGGCCTTGGATAAATTAAACGCCAAAAATAGTACATCTATTCACGCCAATGAATGTTTGGCAATTGATGATGACCCATTGGGCGTGGAATCCGCCAAACGTGCGGGTATGGTGACTATTTTTCGCCCCACGCATTTAGTGGATGATAATTGCCAATATGCAGATTATACCGCACGCACGCGCGATGAATTTATCGTTTTATGCCGCAATCTTGTTTGATTGATTGGTGCGTGCACGGATAACCGCCTGTGCCGCCGCCAAACGTGCAATCGGCACACGATATGGTGAACAAGACACATAATCCAAACCGACATCTTCAAAGAAATAAATTGATTCAGGGTCGCCGCCATGTTCGCCGCAAATTCCGCATTTCAAATCTGGATTTGTTTTACGGCCATTTTGTACAGCCATAGAAATTAATTGTCCGACACCATCAATATCCAATGTTACAAACGGGTCACGCGCAAAGATATTTTTTTCAACATAGGTCGGTAAAAATGCACCCGCATCATCGCGACTTAAGCCCAATGTAGTTTGCGTTAAATCATTTGTGCCAAAGCTGAAAAATTCGGCATCAATCGCGATATCATGCGCCATTAATGCCGCCCGTGGTAATTCGATCATCGTGCCAACCATATATGGTACATTTCGCCCAGCCGCCGTGAACAACTCACCCGCAACGGCATGAATCATCGCCTTTAACCGTGTAAGTTCAGTACGTGTTGCCACCAATGGGATCATAATTTCCACCATCCCCACTTTGTCCGACACATTTAATGCGGCTTCAAAAATGGCACGCGCTTGCATTTCATAAATTTCAGGATAGGTAATGCCCAAGCGACAACCACGATGGCCGAGCATCGGGTTTGATTCCTTTAAATCATTCAGGCGACGACGAACAGATTCCTCCGATAATTTTGCCTTTAATGCGAATTCGGCAATGTCTTTATCTTCATGCGGTAAAAATTCATGCAATGGTGGATCAAGCAGACGAATGGTCACGGGCAGGCCATGCATGATGGATAAAATTTCGGTGAAATCTTTAACCTGTTCAGGGCGTAATTTATCCAATGCGGCGCGTCGATCATGTTCATTATCCGCCACAATCATTTCACGTACATTTTGAATGCGTGCAGGGTCAAAGAACATGTGTTCGGTACGGCAAAGACCAATTCCCTCCGCGCCAAAATCCCGCGCGGTTTTGGTATCGGTGGGGGTTTCGGAATTGGTACGAATTTTGAGGCGGCGCATTTGATCCGCCCAATTCATGATGACCGCAAAATCACCTGATAATTGCGGTTGAATGGTCGGCACGCCACCGCGCATAATTTCGCCTTTTGATCCATCAATGGTCATGATGTCGCCTTCGCGCAATTCAACATCACCCACGCGTAATGTACGCGCCACGTAATCAACCTGAATTGATCCCGCGCCCGCCACACAGGGACGCCCCATACCACGCGCCACAACGGCGGCATGTGATGTCATACCGCCACGCGTTGTCAAAATACCGCGTGCCGCATGCATGCCGTGAATATCTTCGGGCGATGTTTCAACGCGTACCAAAATAATATCATGACCTTCTTTAGACTTTGTTTCCGCACGATCGGCATCAAACACTATCATACCACTCGCTGCACCTGGCGATGCAGGAAGCCCCTTGGCAATAATATCTTTTTTCGCCTTTGGATCGAGAGTCGGGTGCAATAATTGATCAAGCGCAGACGCATCAAGGCGCAATAACGCCTCGTCCTTTGTAATTAAATTTTCCTTCACCATATCAACGGCAATTTTTAATGCCGCTGCCGCGGTGCGTTTGCCCGTACGGGTTTGCAACATGTATAATTTGCTTTGTTGCACGGTGAATTCGATATCTTGCATATCTTTGTAATGCGATTCTAATTTGATGCGCACATCATTTAATTGTTTATAGACATCAGGCATAACCTCTTCCATCGAAGGTGTTTCTAATTTTTCTTTTTCCCGTGCCTTGATCGATAATGGTTGCGGCGTGCGAATACCCGCCACCACATCTTCGCCTTGCGCGTTCACCAAATATTCGCCATAGAAATAATTTTCACCCGTTGATGGATCACGCGTAAAGGCAACACCCGTTGCGCAATCATCACCCATATTACCGAACACCATCGCCTGAACATTCACGGCCGTGCCCCAATTTTCGGGAATGGAATGAATGCGGCGATACGTCACCGCGCGTGCGGTCATCCATGATTTAAATACCGCGCCAACGGCCGAC
>JBIICJ010000029.1:0-21125 GCA_044238965.1 Micavibrio sp.
GGTGTGGGCGGTATCGCGGTGGGTATGGCGACCAATATTCCGACGCATAATTTATCCGAAGTGATCGATGCGTGTTTGGCATTAATTGAAAACCCAGATTTATCAAACGAAGATATTATAAACATTATTCCAGGCCCTGATTTTCCAACGGGCGGTCAAATTTTAGGACGCGCGGGCATTCGTTCAGCGTATATGACAGGCAAGGGATCTGTTCCGCTTCGCTCGAAAACATCGATTGAAAATATTCGTGATAAACGCGAAGCTATCATCGTTCATGAAATTCCATACCAAGTGAATAAAGGCACATTGCTCGAACGTTTGGGCGAAGTCGCACGTGAAAAAATTGTTGAAGGCATTGCCGAAATCCGTGATGAATCGGATCGTGACGGCGTGCGTATTGTGATCGAACTCAAACGCGATGCGCAGGGCGATGTGGTATTAAATCAATTGTTCAAATTCACATCTCTGCAATCATCATTTGCATGTAACATGCTCGCCCTTCACCAAGGTCGTCCGCAAACATTATTGATCAAACAAATGTTGCAGGCATTTTTAAAATTCCGCGAAGAGGTCATTACACGCCGTACCATTTTTGAATTGGGTAAGGCACGCGACCGCGCACACATATTGGCTGGTTTGGCTGTGGCTGTTGCCAACATTGATGAAATTATCGCGCTTATCCGCGCCGCCAAAGATCCGCAAGCCGCGCGCGAACAATTGGTTGCGAAACGTTGGAATGCCGCCGACATCGCGCCATTGATTGCGCTGATTGATGATCCTGAATATTTTGTTGATGATGCGGGCACATATCAAATGTCGGAAATCCAAGCCAAAGCGATTTTGGATTTGCGTTTGCATCGTTTAACAGGTTTGGAACGTGATAAAATTGGCGATGAACTTTGTGAAATTACCGATCAAATTGCTGAATTATTATCAATCCTCGCCAGCCGTACAAAATTATTGGGCGTCTTGCGCGATGAATTGGTCGAAATCAAAGATAAATTCGGCACACCGCGTAAAACCGAAATTTTGGATATCGGTTTCGAACAAGATATCGAAGATTTAATCCAACGCGAAGATATGGTCATCACCATCACCCATGGCGGATACGTGAAACGTACACCGCTTGTGACATACCGCGCGCAAAAACGCGGGGGTAAAGGGCGCGCCGCGATGCAAACCAAAGATGAAGATTTCGTATCCGATTTATTCATCGCATCAACCCACACGCCGATTTTGTTCTTTACCAACACGGGCATTGTGTACCGCATGAAGGTGTATCAATTGCCATTGGGCAATCCACAATCACGCGGCAAAGCGTTTGTGAATATGTTGCCATTGCAACAGGGTGAAAATATTTCTGTTGTCTTGCGTCTGCCCGAAGATAAATCGGTTTATGAAACGCTCGATATCATGTTCGCCACATCACATGGAGGCGTGCGTCGTAACAAACTCGAAGATTTTGAAAATATCCGCGCCAATGGTTTAATCGCGATGAAGCTAGAGGAAGATGGCGAACGTCTGGTCGATGTGAAATTGTGCAAACCTGATGAGGACATCGTTCTCGCATCACGTAAGGGCAAAGCCATCCGCTTCTCGGTCGAAGATATTCGCGTATTCGCGGGTCGTACATCAACGGGCGTGCGCGGTATGCGTTTGGGCAAAGATGACGAAGTCATTTCAATGTCAGTATTAAAATCGGTTGATGCCACGGCAGATGAACGCAGTGCGTATTTAAAACGCGCATCACAATTGCGCGGCGCTGATACAGACGGCATGGAATTTGAAGGCGCGGCGGCGGATATTTCCGATGAACGTTTTGCGGAATTGCAAGCACGCGAACAATTCTTGCTCACGATTACAAAGGGCGGTTTTGGGAAACGCACATCGGCATATGAATATCGTTTGTCAGGGCGCGGCGGCCAAGGTGTCACCAATATTGGCCTTACGGCGAAAAACGGTAATGCGGTTGCGGCCACATTCCCCGTGACCGATGATCATCAAATTATGCTGGTCACCAATGGCGGGCAAATGATCCGCCTGCCAGTCAATGGCATTCGCTTTACGGGTCGCTCCGCTCAGGGCGTGACCGTGTTCCGCGTGGCAGAGGGCGAGGAAGTTGTATCCGTTGCATGGCTCCGCGCCGAAGCCGAAGATGATGACAGCGATGATACGGCCATCATCGATGCGGATGTAGTTGATGTATCTACAGATGAGTAAGTTTTTAGGGCTATCCTTTTATTTTAAATTTATATGAGGTATGTAGATGGAAAAATTTCATTTTACATTTGATAACATCGAAAAACAGTATAGGTATGCTCTAGATTGTGGTTATAATTTTATTACTATGCAAGAATATTTTATAAATAAAGATAGAGTAAAAGCTAAAACTATTGTTAACCGTGTTGATATTGATTTTTCTGTAAAAAAAGCTGACAGATTGAGAGATATTTTTGATCGTTTAAAAATTAAATCCTCTTTCTTTTTAAGATTACATGCGCCGGAATATAATCCGTTCTCATTTGAAAATTATCGAATAATAAAAAAAATATGCAATTCGGGTCATGAATTGGGATACCATTCTGAGATTATTGATCAAGCCGCTATATGGAACGAGAATGCTACCGATTGTCTTATTCGGGATGTAAATATTATAAATAAAATGTTTGATATAAAAATAACTGGTGTTGCAAGCCATGGAGGAAACACAGGATTAAATAACCTTGATTTCTGGAAAGATAAAAAACCTAATCAGTTTGGTTTATCTTATGAAGCGTATGAAAATAGCGATGGGTTTAATTTGTTTCATAACTCCTTTTATATAAGCGATTCTGAGTGGACTAAATGGAAATGCTATAAGAATGGTGAATTATGCAAAGACGATAGGCGTAGTTTTAGAGAGCATCTTGAAGATAATCATGATTTGATTTATTTGTTAATTCATCCTGACACCTACTTTGATAAACACTTCTATGAATAAATTTCACTCTTCCTCCTCACATATGCTTCAATATCAAATTGGCTCAATGGCAAAGAATTCCCTTTTGAAAAAAGACATTGAGGATATAGTCCATCTTAAAATTATCGATAAATCCAATACGTTTTTATTTATAAATGGAGTTGCTACTTTAAGTGGTGTATATCCAAATAGATTGTATTTTGTTGAAAGAATTTCAGATGAAGTAATTTTTCTAATAAACAACAAGGTATTTGATTCATGCCTTTTGCTTTTATCAAATGACTTCAGCCAACTCGTAAATACACCCCATATTATTTGTGAGAATCCTCGTGATTATTATTCAAGAATAGTCAACAAATTATTCAACTATATGTCTAGTGAATGGAACGATCTTTATGAGGTTAAGGTTTTTGGAACTTCTTTTGTGGCGCCTAATTGTTGCATTAGTAAGACCGCTAAGATTGGTAATGGATGCATAATTTTTCCTGGAGTATACATTGGTCCAAATTGCAGGATTGGTGATCATGTAATAATTAAGTCAAATACAATTATTGGTCAACCTGGATTTGGTGTATATAAAGATTCTGAATTAAATAATAAACATTTACCCCACGTTGGTGGAGTCATAGTAAATGATAATGTTGAAATTGGTGCATTAAATACTATTGCATCAGGAACAATTAATCCTACGGTAATTGATAATTTTGTAAAAACTGATGATCATGTGCATATCGCACATAATTGTTTTATTGGTTCAAATACTATGATAGCAGCGCATGCTGAGATATCTGGTAGCGTTACTATTGGTAAAAATGTATGGATAGGACCTAATGTTTCAATCGTAAATAGTATTGAAATTGGTGATCATGCATTTTTAGGAATTGGAGCAAATGTTTGGAAAAATGTTGCTGAAAATTCTAGGATTTTAGGCTTGCCAAGTAGAAAGCAACCTTTTTAAACACTTACTTTAAAATTTGATAAAGCATAACACCCGTCGCAATAGATAGGTTTAATGAATCCGCTCTCCCGCGCATGGGAAGTTTAACCAATGTCGTGCATGTGGCGCGCAATTCATCCGAAATCCCCGCTTGTTCATTGCCCATCAATAAAATGGAATCGGTCTTATAATCTTGCTCTTGCGCGTTTTTATCGGTTTGTAAAATTGTGCCGATAATATCGCCGCTCCAACGTTCCCCGCGCCACAATATAAAATCATGTGATGACATATGAATAACAGGCACAGAGAAAATTGACCCCATCGATGCCTGCACGCATTCGGGCGAAAACGGATCACAACAATTATCAATCAAAATAACGCCGCGCGCACCAACCGCATCAATGGTGCGGATGATGGTTCCCAAATTGCCTGGGTCGCGCACTTGGTCTAATGCCACCCACACGCTATTGGTGACGATATCGATGTTGTTCCAGATTTGTTTATAAACGCCGATCACGCGTTGGGGGTTATCTTTGGTGGAAATTTTTTCCAAAATGGCTTCGTTTACTTCGCAAATTAATCCGCCGCGCGCAGAGCAATAATCACGCAGGCGCGCCACATCATCACGATCTTTTTGATCATAATGATATAACATCATGGTCATGGGGGCGTTTAACTCCATCGCCTCGATCGCGGTGCGTAAACCTTCGGCAACGAATAAACCTGTTTCTTTACGGCGTTTGCGCATCGATAATGCGCGCACGTCCTTTATGGTTTCATTCGCGGGTGATGAAATTTCTTTGATATTCATGTGATTATTTGCTCCACAATGAATATAAAGATGTCGGCAATAGATATGGTGATTGTTCAGGTTTTAACAATAATTCACCTGATTGAATGGCACCGCCACGCGATGCAAATGATGATCGCATTAATCCATCCAATGTGTATGGCGATAGGCGAAGCGCGTAACATGTCAAAATTAAAAATGCGGCGTCATCGGATAAAAGATTGATGCAGTTTTCCAAAAATTTTGGTAGGTCGCGTTCGAGTGACCAAATTTGTCCATCGGGCCCGCGCCCATATTTGGGCGGATCGAGCAAGATGGCATCATATTTATTCCCGCGCCGTAATTCGCGCTCGACAAAATCATTGGCATCATCGCAGATCCATCTGATCTTTGCTTTGTCTAAGCGGCTCGCTTTTTGGTTATCCTTGGCCCAGCCGATGGCTTTTTTTGAGGCATCGAGATGCACAACTTCGCATCCACGCGCGGCGGCGACTAAACTTCCCGCGCCTGTATAGGCAAATAAATTTAAAATTTTAAGCGGACGGTTCGCGCGCGCGATTAATTTATCAATCAATGCCCAATGCGATGCTTGTTCGGGGAACAAACCCATATGGCGGAATGACATTAATCGACATTCAAATGTGAGGTTATTCCATGTCACAGGCCATGCGGCGGGTGGTTTTTTCAAAAATTCCCATTGGCCGTTATCGCTGTCCTCGTCTTTGGGGCTGTTGGAAAAACGGGCATGGGCGTTGTTCCACGCGGCGGGGGTTGAAGGCGACCATAAGGCTTGGGCTTCGGGGCGGTCAACAATCACCGCGCCATATCGTTCTAATTTACGGCCATGGCCTGAATCAATCAGGGCATAGTCTTTCCACGGGTCTGTGATCAAAGTCTCTATCATTTCGTCACTTTACTTGCTATTTTACCAATACAAAAGAGGTTTTCCGCATGACCACCAAACGCATTGGCATTTATCCTGGCACGTTCGACCCTGTGACCAAGGGGCATCTGCACATTATTGAACGGGCGAGCAAGTTGGTTGATCATTTATATGTTGCTGTCGCATCAAACGATAAAAAAGCACCATTATTTAATATTGATGAACGTATGGACATGGTGCGGGCCGATATCGATGCCATGCACCATAAATTTTGCCCGATTACGGTTGATCGTCTTGATACGTTATTAATGACCTATGCCCGTGATAAAGGGGCGACCTGTGTTATTCGCGGCCTACGTGCCGTGACCGATTTTGAATATGAATTTCAAATGACGGGTATGAATTCAAAAATTGCCCCTGATATTGAAACGGTCTTTCTGATGGCATCAGATAAGTGGCAATTTGTATCATCCAGCTTTTTAAAAGAGATTTCGTCGCTTGGGGGCGATATTGAGGCATTTGTGACCCCAAATGTATTAAAAAGATTGCAGGAAAAGCAAAAAAATTAGCCGAAAAGCCCTTGACGTGGGGGGTAAGAATACGTAATTTGCGGGACTTAATTACGGCAACGACTCTGTAGCTCAGCCGGTAGAGCACGTGACTTTTAATCATGTGGTCGTGGGTTCGATCCCCACCGGAGTCACCATTTTTCTTTATGTATCAATATAGTTTTCAATCAAAATATATTTTCAAAAAATATCTGTTCCATAGATTTGTAATTGTTCCATAGAATCAGCGCCGTGACGGGCGTTTCTCTATGAACTAAAAACCCCACCTTTCGGGGTGGGGTTCTTTTTTATGCTCTTAATGCATTTTGAACCAAGAATGACGATCTATTCATTCCATTCTTTTTGGCGGCCGTATCAATTTTTTTGAGATCACTCTCGGTTACAGTGATATTGACGCGCACAACTTTATCAGGCATTTCAAGGCCAACAATGAATGCAACGCCATCTTTAAAATCATCATCTTCCATCACTTCGTCTAAAGTTGAAGGTTCAGGCAAGCTTTCACCATCCTCAATCATACCTTTAACATGAAGCGCCAACGCCTCTACAGCGTTTACACGAGCCTCTTGCAATGTCGATCCAGCGGTCACACATCCTGCAAAATCGGGAAATGAAACGCCAAAATCACTTTTACCTTCTTTGTGAATAATTGCTATATAATCCATAAGCTGATCTCCTTCCATCAATCAGTTTAGGGTTTCTCACCTCAATCGGATTCCAGACTGCTTTTCGATACTTTTCAGCGTGCCAATCGGCAAATCCTTTTTGGGGTGAACTACAGTAACGCGACCAGCTTTTGTTGGATGCTTGAATTGGGCATGGCTTCCTTCTTGGGATACCTTGTACCATCCATCCTTTTCTAAAAGCTTTATGATCTCTCTACTGTTCATATAATTATGATACACACAAATACACACCAATGGCAAGAGAAAAATACACACCAATACACATTTTTGACGTATTTTCTTGTCCCATTATAGTTTTTTGTTCTTAATAATTACAATGGCTTAAACCATGGTCAGAACCACGATCAATGGGACATTTAAAAATGATATATTATTGATTTTAAATAAAAAAATACAATTTTTGCAACTGACTTTTAATCATGTGGTCGTGGGTTCGATCCCCACCGGAGTCACCATTTCCCCAAAACTCTTTATTTGATCACAGGCACATCATCCCAGCCTTCATCTTGGTGATGGCGTTCGATGTCTTTCCGATCTTCGTCAAAGATTTTGATTAATTCCTCACGGGATTGAATCGCAAATGAAACAAGTGCTTTTTCATCTTCAAAATGTTCAAACGAACTTTTTAGCGTTTCAATATCATGACGCGAGAATTTTCGAACTAAATTTTTTGCTTGGTATGCGCCAATACCTAAATTCTTTAATAATTCTTCACCCATAATAAGGGCGGAGCCAAATGTTTCACGGATAAAATAGTCTGCCCCAGCTTTGGATAGATCATAGGCATGACGACGATCATAAGCGCGCGCTAATATTTTTAAATGCGGAAATGTTTCTTTAATTGATGAAATAACTTCAATTGACGCTTCGCGATCATCAATCGCTAAGACAAGAATTTTGGCACTATCTGCGCCCGCCGCGTGAAGAATATCCATATCCTTCACATCACCATAATAAACTTTCATGTTAAATTGACGCAAGAAATCAATCTGACGTGGATCATGATCTAAAATGGTGGCTTTGATGCCATTCACTTGGAGAAGACGTCCGATGATTTGTCCAAAACGACCATAGCCCGCAATAATTACGGGGCGCGGCGTAATGGCTGCGGGAAGTTCAGGGCGTGAATCTAAACTGGAATATGTTTTGCTGAAAAATTTAACCAATATTTTATCATGCAGTAAAATAAAGATAGGGGTTAATCCCATTGAGATAGCGACAGTTAAATTTAAAAGTGAAGCTACTTCTGGGGTAAATAAACTCACCTGTGAAGCAAAGGCAAAAATGACAAAGGCAAATTCGCCACCTTGCGCCAATATTGTTGAAAATAAAATATTTTGTGACAGATCAAGTTTAAAGATATGCGCTGCAAACATTAAGACAGCAAATTTAATAATAACCAAAATAGCAACCAGTGAAAACACGGTTGCAGGTTGTGATAAAAATACTTCAAAATTAATCGACATACCGACCGATATGAAGAATAGCCCGAGCAAGAGAGCTTTGAATGGCTCAATCTGTCTTTCAATTTCATGACGATATTCTGAATCGGCCAAAATTACACCTGCAATAAATGCCCCCAACGCAGGTGATAAACCAATGGTTTTCATTAAAAATGTAACGCCGATAACCAATAAGAGAGCAAATGCAGTAAAAATCTCACGCACATCAGTTTTGGCAATATAGTGAAGAATATGACGAATGGCGAAATGGCCTATAAAAATTAATAACGCCACCATACCAATGACGGATAAACCTTTTTCCCACAATGATCCGCCAGCCTGCGTTTCAACCACTTGGTAAATATGAGATAGGCTTTGTGCATCACCTGCTGCTGCCAATAAGGGAATAGAGGCCAAAATAGGAATAACGGCGATATCTTGGAATAACAAAACAGAGAATGCGGATTGCCCTGTATGTGTTGGTAATAAATGTCGTTCTTGCATTAATTGAATGGCAATAGCCGTTGATGACAAAGCTAATCCCAATCCAATCGCTAATGATACAGGCCATGATTGCCCGAATAGATGCGCTGTTAATGAAATGAGTAATGTTGTCAAAATAACCTGAGATGATCCTAAACCCAGAATCGGTTTACGCAACCGCCACAATGTTTTGGGTTGTAATTCCAAACCAATTAAAAATAACATCATCACAACGCCGAATTCAGCAAAGTGCAAAATATCATCAGGATTGGTAATTAATTTTAAACCAAAAGGGCCGATAACCACACCTGCCAATAAATAGCCTAAAATCGCACCCAATCCGCTGCGTTTCGCAATCGGTACAACTAAAACAGCAGATAAAAGAAAAATGAGGGCTAAATATAAAAATCCATCATTCATCGACGCGATCCTTCAAATAGGGGGAGAGGTAATCCATCACGCAACGCGGCCAAGCGGTCAACGTAAGTTTGACAGTGAAGCGTCACGTCTTGTGGTGTGGCGCGGGATGCGGAATGAAAGATCAATGGTTCTACATATGTCATGCCGCATAAATTTGCCGTTTGTGCAAAAGGCAATAAAAATTGATTCATAGTATAATGGTTATGCCCCTCTGGATGATAGGCATTCGCTGCGCCGCCTGTTGAAATAGCCGACATCATCACTTTACCATTTAAGGCTGTTCCATCTGGACCATATGCCCACCCAAGTGTCAGGGTACGATCAAGCCATTCCTTTAATAAGGACGGGCATGAATACCAAAAAAACGGATGATGCAGAATAACCGCAGCATGCTGATTTAATAAATCATGCTCCCGCGCTACATTAATATCAAAATCAGGATATGTTTCATATAAATTATGAATAGTGACACCGTCAACGGAGCTAGCAGCCTCTAACATAGGCTTATTCACTTTGGATCGGTGCAGGGCAGGATGGGCGAAAATAATAAGGATTTGATTCATAGTCTTATTATATAGTTCATTTACCCCGAACGTAAATACGCAATGGCTCTGTCACGCTCAAAAAGATATAAAAGTGTCCGTATTGCCTGTCCGCGTGGGGTTTTTAGTTCTAAATCGGTCTCGACCAATAAACGGGCATCATCATTTGCCATAGATAATAAATCGCCATGGCTTGATAAATTGGCAAAATGAAATTCTTCAATACCGCTTTGTTTTGTGCCCAAAATTTCGCCATAACCACGTAATTTTAAATCTTCTTCGGCGATGATAAATCCATCTTCGGTATCACGTAATGTGGTTAGACGTTTTTTGGCTGTCGCGCCCAAAGGCGAGGAATAGGCCAGAAAACAATATGATTGTTCCGACCCGCGCCCGACGCGCCCACGTAATTGATGTAATTGTGCCAATCCAAACCGTTCGGCATGTTCAATCACCATGATAGTGGCATTCGGCACATTGACACCAACCTCGATCACCGTTGTCGCGACTAAGATTTTAATGTCGCCGCGTGCAAATTTTTGCATCACATCATCTTTTTCGGCGGGTTTCATGCGCCCATGAACCAACCCGACATCATCACCAAAATGGGTTTTTAAATATTCAAACCGATCTTCGGCGGCGGATAAATCTAAAATTTCTGATTCTTCGACCAAAGGGCATACCCAATAAACCTGCGCCGCTTGTGATTTTAATTTTTCCATTAATTCATCAAGTTTTTCCAGCGGAAGCAGCCGCGTATCAATTGGTTTTCGCCCTGCGGGTTTTTCGGTGATGCGGGATACATCCATATCGCCATAACATGTCAATGCCAATGTACGCGGAATGGGGGTTGCGGTCATAACCAACACATCACATCCTTTTGTTTTTGATGATAATTGCAAACGTTGATGGACGCCAAAACGATGTTGTTCATCAATCACGGCTAAACCTAAATCATGAAATTCAACACTATCTTGAAACAAAGCATGCGTACCGATAATAATATGCGTATCTCCGTTTTTAATGTTTTCCAAAATGTGATTGCGGGCTTTGCCCTTATCGCGTCCCGTTAACGTTACGATTTTAATCGGTAGGCCAGAGATAAATTTTTGTAAAGTATCTGCGTGTTGCCGTGCCAAAATCTCCGTGGGTGCCATGATCGCGGCTTGGCATCCGCATTCAATCACATTTAACATGGCCATTAATGCCACAATGGTTTTGCCCGACCCTACATCACCCTGAATTAATCGCAACATGCGTACGGGCGCTTTCATATCATGATCAATTTCATGGATAACATTATGTTGTGATGGTGTTAATGGCCATGGCAATTGTTTTTCCAATTGGGTGCGAAGTTTTTTTGAAGTGGGGAATGCACGACCTTTATTTGATTTTTCGTGCGATCTAACAATATTTAATGTTAATTGATTGGCTAATAATTCATCATACGCGAGGCGCATACGGGGAAGTGATTGCGCATCTAAATCTTGCGGCGTTTTAGGATCATGTAATGTTAAAATAGATTCATTCCACGGCGCCCATTTATATTTTTGAATGATCGATGCGCTATGCCATTCGGGTAATTCAGGGCATTTTGTTAATGCATCCGCCATAATTTTTCGCACCATTTTATTAGTGACACCTGCAGTTAATGGATAAATCGGTTCACGCGTTGTTATTGTGTCATTTAAAATATCAGGATGCGTCATTTGCCGCCCATTTTTAAATTCTTCGATTTTTCCTGTAATGATGATTTGTTTATCAACGGGAAATTTTGTATTCAACCATGATGAATGCGCATTGAAAAAAACCAAATCTAAAAACCCAGATTGATCACGCACGCGAATACGATATGGTTGTGGACGGCGCGGGGGCGGGGTGTGTTTATCAATAGTCACGGTTAAAATAATATCGCGACCATAGGGCGCAGAGGCGATTGTGGGACATGCTTCGCGCTCAATCACATCAACGGGCGCGTGAAACAAAACATCACGAATTTTTGTACCGCCCACCAATTTTTCATACAGTTTGCCCAGCTTTGCCCCGACACCGTTTAATTGTGTCAAAGGCAAAAATAAAGGGTCTAAACAAAAAGGACGCATGAAAAAGGCTTTCGGCATCTTGACAAGTTGATGAACTTCGACAGATTAGCGCGATGAACGCAAAAAATGAAGAGTTAGACGTACGTCGCCGTAAATTAAAATTCAGGGCATGGCACCGCGGCACCCGCGAAATGGACCTTTTGATGGGGTCTTTTGCAGATGCGCATGTGTATAACTTTGATGATGATGCGCTGGATCAGTTCGAGAAGCTTTTATCATGCAATGACCCTGATCTCTATAATTGGTTTTCGGGGCAAGAATCCGCGCCCGCCGACGAACATTCATCTGTGTTAACATTATTCCTCACTCATCGCGTGGTGTCATGACATCTGTTTATGGTGCTTTTGAGGGACAGGATGCGCGGTATTTAATTTCATCTGCACGTGAACTCGCGCAAACACAAAAAATGTTGATGCATGTCGCACTGGATGATGTGCGCATGGCGGTGCTTGAGGACACAATCAAATTTTTCGCGCCTGAAATTGAGATTATAAAATTCCCATCATGGGATTGTTTGCCGTATGATCGTGTGTCACCAAATGCCGATATTGTACAAGAACGATTAAAATCATTAATGATTTTACACGGATGGCAACAGGATAAATTATATAAACCGCGTATATTTCTAACCACTATTAATGCCTTTGGGCAAAAATTATTGCCGCAAACGGAATTAATGGCGGGACAAATGATATTGACGGTGGGTGCATCGTTTCATCGTGAAAATTTTATATCTTATTTATTACAAAATGGATATGAACGTACCGATACCGTGCGTGAAATCGGCCAATTTTCTGTGCGCGGTGATATTTTCGATTTTTATCCCGTGGGGTCTGATACGCCTGTGCGTATTGATTTATTTGGTAATGATATTGAAAAAATTCGTGCCTTTGATCCTATCACGCAAATTTCAGATAAAAAATTACCATCTGTGACAATGGGCGGCGCGAGTGAATATTTTTTCACGGAATCTCATATTGAACGATTTCGGTCACAATATCGATCATTATTCGGCGTACAATTATCAAATGACCCTTTATATCAAGCAGTAACCGAAGGCCGGCGTTTCGCAGGTTTGGAACATTGGTCACCATTATTTTTCGATTCCATGGCAAATTTATGGGATTATGTTGATGGTTATGCATCCATTTCAATTGATGCCGCGTGCATCCAATCAAGCGAAGAGCGGTGGACGCAGATCAAAGATTTTTATGAAGCGCGCATGTCATTAGATCAATCGCTTCATGCACGTAAATCACAAAAAAAATCACAAGATGTGAGTTTATCGGGGTCTGTTTATCATCCTCTGCCGCCTGAATATTTATATCATAAACCTGAAGATATAATGGCGGTGCTATCGGCGCAAAATGCTTTACAATATTATGCGAGTTTATCACCGCATGAAGATGATGATGTGCATATCAAACGCGGGCGTGATTTTTCGGATATTCGGGCACAACCACAATTAAATTTATTCCGTGAAGTCGGGGCATATTTAAAATCACAAACGGGCACATCACGTATGGTTTTATTGGCGTGTTACAGTGCGGGGTCGCGTGACCGCTTGATCCATATGTTGAATGAAAATCAGCAACATTTCTTTAAGGTTTGTAATGATTTTGATGATGCGCGCCGTATTGGCGCTGGATATGTTGGCGCGGTTATTTTGCCGCTTGAACGCGGGTTTGTTGCTGATGATTTAATGATTGTCACCGAACAAGATATTTTGGGTGATCGTTTGTCACGCCCGCAACGTCGTAAAAAGCGCGGTGATCATTTTCTGAAAGAGGCGAGTGCATTATCGGTTGGCGATATTATTGTGCATGTTGATCATGGTGTTGGTAAATTTGATGGATTGGAAACATTAAAAGTTGGCGGTCTGTTGCATGATTGTTTGCGATTAATTTATGCGGGCGGTGATAAATTATTTTTACCTGTTGAGAATATTGACTTACTTTCCCGTTATGGTGGTGAGAATGACAATGTTGATTTAGATCGTTTGGGCGGTGTGAATTGGCAGGCACGGAAGGCGCGCGTCAAAAAAGATTTGATGAAAATCGCTGATCATTTGATGAAAATCGCCGCCGAACGTGCCACAAAATCGGGCGTTGTATTAGAGCCATTATCAGGCGCTTATGATGAATTTGTGGCGAAATTCCCTTATCAGGAAACTGACGATCAATTACGCGCGATTGAAGATACATTGTCTGATTTAGCATCGGGTAAACCGATGGATAGATTGGTGTGCGGTGATGTCGGTTTTGGCAAAACAGAAATCGCCATGCGTGCCGCATATGTTGCGGCATCATTAGGCATGCAAGTGGCGGTGATTGCACCCACAACATTATTAACGCGGCAACATTATTTGAATTTTACCGAACGGTTTAAGGGACTGGGGCTTCGCACTGCGCATTTATCACGTTTGGTAAATGCCAAAGATTTGAAACTTGCCAAGGATTGTATCGCCGATGGATCCGTCAATGTCGCGGTGGGTACACATTCATTATTAAGTGACAGTGTAAAATTCGCCAAATTGGGTTTAGTGATTATTGACGAAGAACAAAAATTTGGCGTGAAGCAAAAAGAAAAATTAAAAGAATTAAAATCAGATGTGCATGTGTTGACCTTAACCGCAACGCCTATACCGCGCACATTACAAATGGCATTAACGGGCGTGCGCGACATGAGCATTATCGCAACGCCGCCCGTGGATCGTCTGGCCATTCGGACATTCGTTATGCCTTATGATCCGCTCGTCATTCGCGATGCGATTTTGCGTGAACATTATCGTGGCGGGCAAAGTTTTTATGTGTGCCCCCGCATTAAGGATTTGGAGCAGATCGCCGAGCAATTGACAGAATTAGTACCCGAAGTAAAATTTATCATGGCGCATGGGCAAATGACGCCGACCGAACTCGAAGATAGGATGAATGCATTTTACGATGGACAGGCGGGAATTTTACTCGCAACCAATATTATTGAATCGGGTTTGGATATTCCATCGGCGAATACAATTATCGTTCATCGCGCCGATTTGTTTGGTCTTTCACAACTTTACCAAATTCGTGGCCGTGTGGGCCGATCAAAGGTACGTGCCTATGCTTATCTCACTCATTCGCCGGATCATATTTTGAACAAAGATGCGCAGAAACGATTAGAAGTCTTTGAAACTCTTGATAGTTTGGGTGCTGGTTTCCAACTCGCCAGTCACGACCTCGATATTCGCGGGTCGGGCAATTTGGTGGGCGAAGAGCAATCAGGTCACGTGCGTGAAGTCGGCGTCGAATTATATCAACAAATGTTAGAGGATGCCGTCATGGCGGTGAAGGCGGGTGGAACAAGCCGCAGCGATGATTCCGAATGGTCGCCCGTCATTAATTTAGGAATTTCTGTTTTGATTCCAGAAACTTATATTGCTGACTTAACCTTGCGTATGAATTTGTACCGTCGTTTATCTGACATTAATAATGATGAAGAATTGAATGCATTCGGTGCGGAATTGGTTGATCGTTTTGGCGCGCTCCCGCCTGAAGTTGAAAATTTACTGGGCGTGATGGCGATTAAATCACTCGCCAAATCGTTGGGTATATCCCAATTGGATATGGGGCCTAATGGCGGGGTGATTTCATTCCGTCACAATGCACCGCCGAAACCTGAAAAATTACTGGGCTGGTTACAGAAAAACTTTAACCGCTTGAAGATCAGGCCAGATCAAAAGATCACGATTTTATCAGGAAAAGCCAATCCTCAGGATGGCTTAAGTTATGTAAAAAATATACTCACCGAGCTTTTTGGCCATTTACAATAATTTTCTTGCTCATTTTACGAAAACTGCATAGCTTTTTATCTTCAATTAAAAAATAAATGAGTGGGGAGTTTTTTTTATGAGTAAACCAAAAGTCGCTGCAGCGAAAGCAGAAGATCAATTTTCATTCCTTGATAATGAAGAAAAGATTGCTGATTACTTTTCCTATTACCAAGATTTCTTCATTTATAATCTTGCCAAAAATTTAAAACATACATCGCTTGTTGCTAAAAAAATAATCCAGCAATATGAATATCTTTTAAAAGATAAAGTGGAGTTTACTGGGGGTAAATTAGACCCAAAAACAGGTCGGCGTTATGACGAAGTTTCAATGAGTAATTCTAAATCAGCAGTAAAAGCTTCTGATTGGAGTCTTTTTGTAAATTTCTTTAAAGAATTAGTCGCGAAGGGTGAGCCTGATGGGTGTATGATTCCTAATAATTTAAAACTATTCTCGGATGTTTTTGGTCTTCCTGATCACATGAAATGGCCTTTGATTTTTTCTGAAACTATGCGCCTTGAGGATGATTTTGGCTCGGTTATAAAAGATATATTAACTGGGAAAGCAAAAAATCTCGGGCGATTAACATCCAGGGTAATTCCTGATCTAACTAAAGAGCAGCGTGCGGATATTGAAGAAGCAACGTCAATGGTATCTGATTTATGTCGTAAGGGATTATTAACGCCATGCGTTGAGATTTCAGATGATGATGATGAGATAGAATATTCTGAGGTTCCTCCTTATGTTCGTGAGTTATTATTTGATGTTGATTTAACTAAAGAGAAAATTGTTTTAGAAATTATTGGTGAACCAACAGTTATCCCCGAATTAAATATCGAACATTTTCCACATTTGGATAAACAAGTTCAATCAATTTTGGGGATTATCAAGGGCGCCATCGCATCAGGTGAAAAGGGAATTAATATTCTTCTCTACGGCCCTGCGGGATCAGGAAAGACCGCATTGGCGGCGGCGATTTCTCAGGCCTTGGAACTGGAGATGTACACAATTGGTGAGCAAAACCCTGATGAAGAGGGTGAGCATGAATATAAAAATGGGTCGGGAACATCAAAATTCCGCATTTCTAAATTACAGCAAGCGCATGCGCTGTTGAAAGATAATAAAGGCGCAATTTTATTCTTTGATGAAATTGAGGACACCTTAAATAAAGGAACAGATAGTAGTAAAAAACCAGATGTATTTAGTAAAATTTTGTTAAACAGATTGTTAGAAACAAATCCAATCGTTACCATTTGGGCAGGAAATGATTTGGAAAAATTTCATGAATCTGTATTGCAGAGATTCTCATATTCATTGCCTGTGACATATCCGCCGACATTAATGCGCGAACGAATTTGGAAAACGCAGACGGTAAAAAATAAAATTGAAATATCAGATGCTGATAGATTACAATTAGCGCGCGATTTTGTGGCACCACCACGGATTATCGGCAAAGCTTTACAAAACGCACGTTTGACGGGAAACACAGATGTCAAAAGTATAATTGATTTTATTGAGCAATCATCATTGATCACATATGGAAGTGAAGATGCGTTGCGTTTGAACTCGGGTCTATCACGTTTTTTTAGCCGTGATTTATTGCCGCAAGATTTGAGGGATAAAGTGGATTCATGGATCGAAGGTGCAGGTAAAAAATCACCTGTATCATTGTATATTGATGCTGTTCGCGGCGCGGGCGTGAATGCATTAGCCGAAGATATTGCTGAGCGATTAATTATGCATCCGAATATTGTTGATGCGGCAGGCTTATCGACTGATTCAATGATGATGAGTGCTGTTGATAAAATTAAAATGGTGTTTAATGGCGCTGCGCGCGGTAATCAATTATTGATTATCCAAAATATCGAAGCATTTAACGAGGCCCCAGAAAATCCACAAGATAAATGGCGTAATGACTTGGTGGGACAATTTGCCAGATCATTATCCGAACATGATTTGCCAATTGTTGTCTCAAGCATGAAGGAAGGTTTAAAACTTCCGCCTACCTTAGACCCTTTATTTACCATCAAAGGAAAGATGGGTACTTTATCCGAAGGTCAGCTGAAACGCGCATCACAAATATATTTTGGCTTTGAATGGCCTGCAGAAAAACAAGTGGGTAAGGGTATTGTTCCTGCTGATTTATCTCTCGTTCGCAAAATTGTAGAAAAATTACCTGCAGAGCCAACACAAGATGAAATTATGGCTTTGGTAATATCACAGGCGCGGGCACGTTCTGGTTTATCAGCAGGACAAAAGGTTGGTTTCTAGCTTAGGTGGAATACTTGCCTGATAACGGTTTTTATGGCATTATTTACACATGGCCATATCCTATCTTGAGCAAGCCGTTACCGAGGCTTTGAAAAAATCTAAAGGTAATCAAACAAAGGCGCGCGCGCATTTGATTGAACAAATCAAAGATGATGAGAAATTATTGCGCGCTATTGCCATGCCGCATTTAAATGCCATTGTCGCGCACGCTGTTAATCGTATTGCCATTCAACAAAAACCAAAAACCGCCAAAGCAACCGAATCTGTTCCATTACCGCCCAAAGGTGCAAAAGCGCAGGCGGGATTTGGTTTGGATTTGTTAAAAGCATTAGGCGGACAGAATGTTCCCAAGTTTGGGTCAGAAGATGCAGCGCCGCCACTACGTAAAAAAGAAGCATCGCAAGCCCATGTAAATGCGTTAAAATTAATGGCTAGTAAATCAAAAACTAAATCGAAATAATTTTTCATGACCAGTGATCACGAATTTTTAACCCAGAGTGGATGGGGTTCAGCCGCACGCGACAATTTTCCTGCTGATTGGTCAACGCGGCATTTCACGCGTTTGACAATGGATGATCGTACGGCAATTTTGATGAGTTCCGTTCCCGATTCTGATCCGCGGGCTTTGGCAGGGCATAAAATAAAAGATTTCGTCGAATTATCAGGTTATTTACGTGGTATAGGCGTTCATGCTCCCGCAATAATGGCGCAAGATCAAGTGAACGGATTTTTATTAGTTGAAGATTTTGGGTCTTATTCATTACATGATGCGTTTGAATCAGGGAATAAAAAATTAGAACAATATTATCTGGCTGCAACTGATATTTTGATTACTCTATATCAAAAATCTCCGCGCGCATTACCAAACGCACAACATTATTTTGACTCTCATGTATTTATGGGGCGCAGACGTTTATGGGATTGGTATTTGCCAACCATCTTTCAAAAAAAGATTGATCAAAATTTTATCAACGAATCTTTATCTATTTTGAATAAAATTGAACAATCAATTGCGCCCATGCATAACGTTTTTTTACATGGCGATTTTCATCCACATAATTTGATGATTTTGCCTAATGATGATATTGGCGTGATTGATTTTCAAGGGGGTATGATTGGCCCCGCGCCATACGATTTGGTCAATTTACTGCGCGATGCGCGTCGGTTTGTGCCCGATCATATTCAAGTTGCATGTATCAAAAAATTTAAAACAGTCATGGGCGAGTCGGAATGGGAATTATTCGAAGCCCATTATGCCCTGCGGTCATTTGATTTTCATGCGCGCGTGATTGGGCAGGCAATTAAACTCGCCCTTGCAGGTAAGCCCAAATTATTAGCCTTTATTCCTATCTTGGCGCAGTATATGAAACAGGATTTAGATCATCCTTTGCTGCACCCGCTTCGTGATTATATGCTTACTAATTTAGAGGAACGGCCTGTTTTCACTCCGGAATTACTTGAAAAAGCTGGCGATTTTATTGCTGCGGATGCGTTTTAGGTATCCTTAATTTAGCCTTGATCTAGCACAATAAACAATATAATTTCGTGCAGTTTCGCGTTATTTAAAAAGGAGTTCTCGCGCATGTCTATCGTTGCTTCTCGTCTTGGAAAAATCAAACCATCTCCGACCATTGCTATGACCACCAAAGCGGCCGAATTAAAAGCGGCGGGTAAAGATGTGATTGGTTTGGGTGCAGGCGAGCCTGATTTTGATACGCCTGCGCACATTATCGAAGCCGCGTATGACGCGATGAAGAAAGGCCAAACACGTTATACGCCTGTTGATGGAACGCCTGCATTAAAGGATGCGATTATTGCTAAATTTAAACGCGATAATAATTTGACTTATGACCGTTCACAAATCACCGTAGGCACTGGCGGCAAACAAGTTTTGTATAACGCATTGATGGCATCCTGTAACCCAGGTGATGAAGTTATTTTTGCGGCGCCTTATTGGGTGTCATATGTTGATATGGCGATATTGGCCGAAGCTACCCCTGTGATTATCGAATGCAAAATTGAAAACCAATTTAAATTATTACCTGCCGATTTAGACGCAGCGATCACACCGAAAACAAAATGGGTGATTTTGAATTCACCCAGCAACCCAACAGGCGCGGCCTATACACGTGATGAAATGAAAGCATTGACCGATGTGTTGTTAAAGCACCCGCATGTTTGGGTCATGTCAGATGATATTTATGAACATTTGGTATATGACGGATTTGAATTTTTCACACCTGCGGAAATTGAACCGAAATTATATGACCGTACCTTAACCGTAAATGGTGTATCCAAAGCATACGCGATGACAGGTTGGCGTATTGGTTTTGCGGGCGGCCCCAAAGAATTAATTAAGGCGATGGCGAATGTACAATCACACAGCACATCAAACCCATCATCTATATCGCAAGCCGCCGCCGTTGCCGCATTAAATGGTGATCATGGTTTTCTCAAGGGATGGTGTGATACCTATAAGGCGCGCCGTGATATGGTTGTGAAAATGTTGAATGAATGTGAAGGCATCACATGCCCAACACCCGAAGGTGCATTTTATGTGTATCCATCATGTGCGGGTTGTATTGGTAAAACAACGCCTGAAGGTAAAACCATCAATACCGATGAAGATTTCGTAACTTATTTACTCGAAACCGTTGGCGTTGCCGCCGTGCATGGCGAGGCATTTGGTTTATCGCCATATTTCCGCATTTCATACGCAACATCAACCGAAGCATTGGTTGAGGCATGCACACGCATTAAACGTGCCTGCGCTGAATTAAAAGGAAATGGCGCAAGCAAAGCGGCTTAATTTTTTTAATTTAAGGCTGCAGATGGCGATTGTTTTGTGCCACGTGTGATAAGGCCTGCAAGCCCGATTGTTGCACGACTCCACCATCCTTTATTCTGAGGAATGGATATAGTGGGCAATTGTGGCTGGCGTGATTCATAGCTACCTGTTTCACGAAAGCGCTGAATGCGCAGTGCGTTTTCGCCGAGCGTATCAACCAATTGTGTGTAAATATCATGATGACGATCAATTTCAAAGGCAACTAATTCTCTGATACGGCGACGCTGTTCATCTGAATTTAGTAACATATCGTCAATAGGGATTAGATCTGAGGGATGTGTTTTTGGATCAAGATAAATTGATAAATCAATCACCTGATCATTGCCAAAAATATGCCTTAATGTTTTTAATTGGTTATTAAAATTATGTGCACATGTCGTTGTTTTT
>JBIICJ010000086.1:0-5217 GCA_044238965.1 Micavibrio sp.
GACTATTTCAAATGAATTCTGTGAAGTGAGTGAAAATGCCAACAAAATCTGATGATGATACATTACGTTATGACCGTATGGTTGAAAGCGCATTGCGCAATGTTGTGCGCCAAGCAGTAAATGAAGTGCAAGCCAAAGGGTTGCCAGGCGATCATCATTTCTACATTACCTTTATGACTGATTTCCCAGGCGTGCAAATTCCATCTTATTTGCGTGAACGTTATCCCGGTGAAATGACCATCGTTCTTCAATATCAATTTTCTGATTTGGGCGTGACCGACGACAAAGTGTTGGTCACATTATCATTCAACAATATTCCTGAAAAATTGGTGATCCCACTCGCGGCGATTACAATTTTTGCTGACCCATCTGTCAATTTCGCGTTGCAATTCCAACCATTGGGTGATGCGCATGATGATGATATGGATGGCGATGATGAACCCGATGGTCCAACCCCACCCAAAGGCGGCAAGGGCAAAAAATCATCCAAAGATGATAAGGGTGACGGCGCAACAACAGGCGAAGTTGTATCGCTTGATCAATTCCGCAAAAAATAATTTTTAAAAACTATTTACGCAACGCGTGGAGCCGCAATCGGCTCGCGTGCTCTCGTGGTTAATTGATCCAATGGACTTCCTAAATCTTGTTCAGGCGCGGGAAGTGATAACAACACATTTGTTTGAAACTCACGTGCCAATGCCGCGCCTTTTTCAAATTCCGCCGCATGCTGTGAAATTTGTGCCTGCATCTCTAACAAACGTTCTTCAAATAACTGCATGCTCGATGCAATTTGATCATTCATCGGCGCGGTTAAACCTGTCACCATGCGGTTTTTCTCCGCCATATCACTCACGGTTTGCGCTAAACCTGTAGCGACATTTGCAATGCCAATGCCGCGGGTAAAGGTTGCAAAATTCGATTCGCCTGCAACCAACATTCCCACCATCTGCTGGGCTTGTTGACTTAATGCATATAATGTCATGGCGTGTTTTTGTGTGGCGCGTAAAACGGTTTCCACCTCGGCTGAAGCGGGGGTTTCACCCAACGCTGTTTCAATGGTATCATTAATTTTCATCAATGGTGCATCCAATAATTTACCCAATGATCCCAATGTTTCAAATCGTTCTATCAATGAAATTGACGTGGAACGTGATTGCGCAACATCGCGATCAATGTCATTAAAATTGGCGGTTACATTGGCGGCAAAACGATGAACAGTTAATCGGTTAAACGCGCGGCGCGCCATGCCCCATAATGAATTATCACGTAATAATTGAATGTCTTTTTGGCTACGCGCAATTGTTTCCGATACAGGCGTTAATCGTTCAATCAATCCCTTGGCAATCGCCAACGTTGATTGGCTGTTAGCATTGATGGTTGATAAAATACGATTAATTTCACTAATTTCGGCATCGCCAACTTTTTGTGCAGCGGATACAGATCCTGTTGTTAATGCCGCATTTACTTGCGATGCAATATCCAACTGCGCCAAATTTTCATGCACGCGTGCCACTTGTTCGGGCGTGATGTGTGGTGGGAGTTTTTCTTGTGCTGTGGTGGGTGAAGGTGGCAAGTGCTTGCGAGTTAATATATCAACGATGGGTTCATAGTTATTATCGCTCAAAATATCGTCTGATAAGAGTTTTATAACATTTTCCCAATCATGATCTGATACGGCTAATTTCTCATAAATTGACTCAATAATTTTTACAAAAATTTGGTTATTTTTTTCTTTTCCATTTTGTAATAAAACGTCAGAAACTGCTGTGAGACTTGCGAAGACGAAATCTTGACTTGTTTTTGGATGTGACAAAATAGAAATAATTGAATCCCAATCTCCATTTTGAATAAAGCTTTCAATGTCGTTGTTAGCAGAGCGTGGCGTTGCAAAATTGGTTAAATATTTATTGGTCAGTAAATGAGGATTGGTTGCAATTTCTAATATTGGATATCGTTCTAATTCATTGCAGATTACCATATCTTTTTCTTGTGATAATTTAATCAATCGACGGTTATTCCATCTATTTAAGAAAGATGATCCAATTTTATTGCGAACGAAATATGTATTTGCGGCTACAATAGGAATTAATGCACCAATGGTTGCGTAGGCACCCATACCAAGCACATTTAGAAAATTTGTAAAAAATTGTCCCGTAAAGATACCAATTGTAGGAATGGCTACTAATATAAAATCAGTATCATTTGAAAAACGATTAAATCGAAATTGTGAGAGATAGGCTTTCATCTCAGAAATTTTGGATGAAGATAATATGGTTTCTATGGCACCTGTTTTTTGATTCTTTCTTTTGGAATCATGCCAAATACTTTTCTCCTCTTCAGGGGCAGTAGGGGATGGGCCGTCATAGCAGGCCTCCATCTTAAAATTTTCAAATTGATTTCTTTGTGTAAACAGCATGTTTACACTCCTATCATGGCAAAATTATTTACGTCAATATAATTATGGAATTTAATAAGGCTTGTTTTGAAAAAAGTAAAGCGGGTCAGGAGTGGATCCTGAGCCCGCTTATCTTTCTGGGGGGAGAAAGCTTAAAAATTCTATTTTGTAATGTTCTAAACGCTTACTGTTTTACGCAGTTATAGATTTTACGCATTTTTACTCAGTTTTTGCACCATACAGTTGCCTGATTGGGGTGCGTCACACCGACGTTTTCCGTCATCTGTCCGTTTGGAGTTGGGGAATAATTAACTTTTTCTTATTCTTTTGTCAAGCATTTTATATAATTACTTTTCGATACCACCCATACAGAAACCGCATAACTGGTCATTTTTATCGAAAATAAAGGTGAATAGGGGCTTATATGGACAGAATCGGGCTTTTATGACACAAATCACCCCATGTCATCCTTTGCGTCTTCGTGGTTTTCCAATGACTTAACAAATGCAGGGCCGTTTCAGGTTGCGCTGGATCGGGGTGAATGGGTTGATGCGCGCCGTCATGGACGCGCTGTGCCTTATAAAATTTATCGTCCGATGGCAACCGAAGGTGCGAAGTTCCCCGTCATTTTATGGTCGCATGGTTTGGGTGGGTCGCGTGATGGCGCAGGATTCCTCGCGCGCTATATCACATCATACGGATATATCGTCGTGCATATTCAGCATGCGGGTACGGATTCATCGTTGTGGGAAGGCAAGGCGGGGCATCCGTGGGATGCCATTCGCGCCGCGAAAATTCCGCGCAAAGCCACATTACAACGGTTTCAAGATGTGCCATTCGCGATCGATCAATTATGTGCGATGAATGATCCGCAAATGGATTTATCGCGCCTTGGCATGTGTGGTCATTCATTCGGGTCATTATCAACGCAAATGGCGTGCGGGCAAACACGTGGTCATGGGCGGCACATGTACCGCGTGGCGGATGAACGCATCAAATGCAGCATTGCCTATTCACCTGTGACCGTACAGAAAAAATTTGGCCACCCACCACAAGATTTTTATGGCACGATTGATCGCCCGATGATGTATATGACGGGCACAGATGATGCATCGCCTGTAATACCGAATTATACTTATTTAAAACGCATGGAAGTATTTGAACATGCGGGCGGGCCCGATCAACATATGGTGATCAAAAATGATGGTGATCATATGGTGTATAACGGATCGCGCGGCGGTTTGGGCGTGAATGATAAACGCGAGATTCATGAGCGTATTATTTGCGTGGCGTCATTAGCATTTTGGGATACGTATTTAAAACAAAATGTTGATGCCAAAGAGTGGTTAACAGGCGGTGGATTTTCAGACTGGATTAATGGCGATGGGGAGTATAGATATAGACCATGAACTCACACACCGAACCCACATCTGCTATTTCTATTTCCAACGTTACGAAAACATATGCGGCGCGGGGCAATTCGCCTGCAAAATTGGCGCTTGATAATATCTCACTCAATATTCCGCGTGGGAGCATGTTTGCGTTGCTCGGGCCCAATGGCGCGGGCAAATCAACATTGATCAATATCATGGCGGGTCTTGTGGTCAAATCATCGGGCACAGTTACAATTTGGGATACTGATATTGATAAAAATCCACGTCAGGCAAAATCAAATATCGGCATCGTGCCGCAAGAAATAAATTTTGATCCGTTCTTTACGCCCGAACGATTGCTCGATTTACATGCGGGTATGTATGGCGTGCCAAAAGCGGAACGTCGTACCAAAGAATTGCTTGAACTTGTGGGGTTGTTAGACAAAGCAAACGCCTATACGCGTGCGTTATCGGGCGGGATGAAACGCCGTTTGATGGTGGCAAAGGCGATGGTGCACACACCGCCTATTTTGGTGCTGGATGAACCCACCGCGGGCGTTGATGTCGAATTGCGACGTCAATTATGGGATAATGTGCGTGAATTAAATGCGGGCGGCATGACCGTATTGCTAACCACGCATTATTTGGAAGAAGCCGAAGAATTATGCGATCGCATCGCCATTATCAATGGCGGAAAAATTGTGGCCAATGATTTGAAAGAAAATTTATTGTCCGATGCCAAAGGCAAAGAAATTTTGGTGACAATTGATCGCGCCATTGATCATGTGCCGCACGCACTGGAAATATTTGGCGCGACATTACGCGCACCAAACGTGATATCGCTGTGTTACGCACCAAAGGAAACACATATGGGGCAAGTGATCGAAGCCATCACATTGCGCGCAGGTTTGGGCATTATCGATATCATGCCGCAAACCCGTGATTTAGAGGATGTGTTTTTAGAATTGACGCGTTGATGGTATTGTTATAAAAACTTTGTATGCTAGGTGATATTGAAAAATTTGGAAATTTTTTTGTTTCTCTTCCTCAATACGTTCAAGTACTACTTCCTGCAGGTTATGTGGCATATATTATCAGTCAGCTTGGTTTGAATAGAAAAAGCGAACCCCTTCAGATTCTTTTTTCTTCCGCTGCTTTTGCAATTTTGGGTATGGTGTTTTTTAAATTCTTTTTACAAATAATTCATTTTATTAATTATTATACTAATATTCTAAGTTTAATTTCACTAGAATTTAAAAATATACTAAGGGTAATATTACTATTCTTTTCTACTATCTTAGTAGCTATTTTGTGGAGGAAATATTTTTTTTCATATGTCATGTGTTTGTTTAGAAAAATAGGTTTATCAAACTCAAATCAATACCCAAACGTTTGGACTGAAATTACTGATAATCCAAATGTTGGATATACTCAGGTAGTAGTAAATTT
>JBIICJ010000153.1:0-5148 GCA_044238965.1 Micavibrio sp.
GAGGGTAAAATGAGTATACTACTCATAAATAATATAACATTTTTCAGGCACTTTACCAAAATAAAAAAGGGAGGGTCCATAAAGACCACTCCCTCTTTTAAGGAACGTTATAGGTAGACTTAGTAAGTCTCCAGAGTTACCGCGTTGTTTGCCGCTGTACAAGCATCTCTTACGAAGTCAGTGATGCTAACAGTGCTAGTACCAGCTGGTACGTGAACCACTAACAAATACTGATCGTTATCAAATGTGCTTGTTGGGTTGTTGAAACGTGGAACATTGTGCAGGATCAATACTTGATCATACAGACCACTGCGGTTTACGGTAGCTAAAGCTGGATCAGCTTCAATTTCACGCATACGCAGGCTGTCTACACGGCTGCTGTCAGGATAAGCATTCTGTAAGTAACGACCATCTAAGATCAACTCACGTAATACTGTTTCACCAACACCAGATGCTTGTACTGGAGCTTGTAACTCAGATACAGCAAAACAAGAAGTAGCACAAGGATCACCAGACTCTTCAACAAAAGAAGCATACACGAACAAAGGCTCGAGGTCATACTTGTCTGTTGGAGTGAAAGTACAGGTACCAAAAGTTGTGTCTACATAAGCAGTAATGATTTGCAGGTGGCTGTTTACGTTTCCAAGGCCAGTTGTAGCAGGAACGTAAGAAGCAGAAACAACTACGTCAAAGATAGACGCTGTTACGTTAGTAGAAGATGTTGCAGCCTGGCTTAATACTACGTTAGCATTACCAGTAGAAGCAGAATCAGCAGCACCAACGCTTACAACTAATGTGTTAGCAGGAATACCAGCCGCTTCTACCTTGTCACCTACGGTGAATTTGGTACGGTCAGCATTTGCTACAACGATAGTTGCAGAAGCAGCTGTAGGGTCAATAGCAACACCAGTGTGAGCTTCTTTCCAAACTTTAGCCTCGATGAAGTCTTTCAATAATGGAGCTTCATTAATTTGGTCAGCCCATTTAAGCAAAATGCTTGTTTGGTCAACCGGGCTTTTAGAAACATCACAACATCCGCTGTAAGCATCTAAAGTCTTGTAAAGGTTGTGGCTTAAGAAACGTAAAGCTGGAGAACCTTTAACGTCAAGACGAAGACGAAAAGTGCTGTCACAAGCAAGGCCTGCGCAAGCAGATGCGTCAATCTTGATCACTTGATTCTTAGAAGCTTTACCGCTTACTTTAATCAAACGGCTGATGTACTTAGGGTTGATTACTTTAGACTTAACAGACTCTTTGTAACCACCGTGTACGGGGCCAATTTTGTCAGCAGCAAAGTAAGAACCTTGAGCCAGGATAAACGGACTGTTTGCACCTGTTGATAAGGCTGCAAAAGTCTTTGCATCGAAGAAACCTACCTGACCAGCTGTTAAAGCGGCAGTAGTTCCTGATGTTCTTAAAGTCGTACTAGCAGGTAGGAACGACTTTCTAAACGCATGTGGAAAATACATAGGTATTAGATTTTGGGGTTAATAAATAAAAAAACAGTTATTTAAGGAACAACAGCTTATACTTAATGCTGTTGATCGTACTTTTTACGTTGTCCAGGTCGTTCACTATCTCTGTGTGCGGCATGATGGCTTGCAGGCTAATTACCATCTCTTTAATTTCACGCAGGTAAGCAAGACCTTCTTCTACGGTGTTCAGGGTTCTAGGTGCTGTTTCTTTTACATCCAGCAACTTTTCAACTGCACCCTGGTATCCTTCTGCCAGTGCATCTGCGTGACCAGGCATGGCATCGTAGGCTTCATTCAGCGCTTTGTGAGCAGCATAAGATCCAGCCCCGGTTATTTTTAAATGTAGCTTATGAAAACTAAAAGCTGAGTTCATCAACTCTGTTACACAAGCTGCTGTCTTTGTATCCAGTGAATCAGCACCTGGTCTTTGTAATTTTACTAGGGCCATTGTTAGCTATTGTTTTGTACTTCTTGAGTAAGTCTTTGATATTGTGTTAGACTTTCAATATCTCCTGCCAGGATAGAGGCTGCTTCATCTACCAGGATTTCTGCAATGTCATCTTTAAATTCACAAACAACATCTCTGGTATTTACAGTTCCTGTGCTTGGATCCACACATCCGTTAAAAGCTACATAGGCTGGTTTACGGTAGTATAAAAGATCCAGGGAAGTAATTGTAAACTCATCATTGGTATACACCCTGAGCTTATCTCCTACCAGGGTACTGAGGGTTTCCGCCCATTCCCAGCTGGGTCCTTTTGTATCAGAAGTAAGTAGTAAACCCATATTGGCTTCTTCCACTTCATAAACAGTCATGCGTCTCTCCGGGCAGCAATCTGATTTAGCATGTACATCTGTTCTTACGTAGTACATGTAATCTGCAGGCAGCGTCACTTCAGCAAATGTTTTTTTGTTGATCGGTTGCGGGCTAACGCTTTTCAGCAGGATACGTAAGTCATCGATTAGTCCGGTAGACTGCTCGGTGCCTTCTTTACGGATGTTGATTCCGTACATCTGCTTGCGGATCCACTCAAGTTGCGCTTTGTTAAACGCTTCCTGGATCTGCCAGCACTCTATGTTATCATAGTCCATAGAAGCCAGCTTGTTGAGCCGTTGCTTAATCTTTATCTGTAGGAGAGCATTTGTCATAGTCTATTACTGGTTCCAGTATTTCTCAACTGATTTTTGCAGATCCATCAGGACCTCTTCGTTTAAAGGATTCTTTAAGAATTCCGCTACGTCTGAAGGCGTTCTGCCCATCATAGTACCTGTCTTCATGTGGTAGATAAATCCGTCTGCTTTTGGAGAAATGAACTTAAAGTAACCTGCATCTTTTACGATCGCACGGATCTTCAGGGTTTCCATATCTAGGTTAGCAGCATCCAGGAAACGTTGTCCTGTTTTACGCTTATCCTTTTCTACCAGTTCTCCGTTAATGTATTTATCCATGTTGTCATAGATCACATCATTAGGAGTTGTCTTTTTATACTGGGCAGAGTTTGGATCAAGCACCTTGGCTACATAAAGCAGCTTGTTCTGGTTTTTGTCAAATAACTTCTGAAGTTCTGCAAGAGCTTTGTTACGAAGCTTCTTAACCTCAGTTTGTATAGAAGCAGTTTCTTCCAGCTTGTCTAAGTAGAACTTAGGAGGCACCGGCATTCTTCTTGCTTCTTCCAGTGATTTTGCTACAATAGAAAATCCACCGGCTTCTATAGCGTAAAGTCTGATAAGATCATATGGATCTTTTTCCGGCTCCAGGTATACAGGTTCATTACTGCATCTTACCTTGATTCTATCCCAGAATTCATTGTTATCTGGTCTTAAGAGTTTTACCTTGTTCCAGAACTGATCATCAGCGGCATCAATTACGTTTGCAGCAAGTTGTTTTTCAAGTTCTGCAATCACGGCCCTGATTTGTTTGATCTTGGCTTCCTGCTCTTCTAAAGGAAGGTCTTTTACTTCAGGAGCAAATTCATTCAAGCCAGTTACGTATCTTTTGATACCGTTGATCTCAAGACAAGAAATCGGTTCTTCATGAAAGGCACCGTCAAAAAGACTTAAGCCATACTTCTGAAGACCCATGTTGTCTACCATTGGATCAAAAAAAGGTCTGATAGCAATGGTTGAACGTTTGTTCTGTGGGTACTTCTCTACGATAGTTACACTACTCATGTTTGGTTTTTTTGGTTTTTATAAATCCGGAACTTTCCGGAAATCGAACCTGTTGAGAGTTGCAAGCTCTCCGGTGATCAGCCAGTCTGCGTACAACAGGTTTAGGGGGAAATACTAGAGAGTTTAGTCCTTAGTATCGGTCCAAGGATATGAATCCAGGGAGAGGCAAATGAGTCAGACTGATGCGGGTGTTTTATCCAGCTGGGCTGGTGGCTACTATCCGGACTGACTACTGTTCAAGTTTGTACCAAGAGGTGGGAGGATTTTAATGCCCTCCCACTTTAGTACAGTTATTTAGAATGATCCACCAGTGATTGGGTTTCTCATAACGATCTTCAGCACCTTTGTTGGATCTTTAACCCAGATCGCAGGCATTGTTTGTGTCATGAATACTCTGTAACCGTTGAAGTTGCCAGAGCTTTGGAAACCTTGTGTACGACCCATGTAGTCCATGGTACCGTTCTGATAGAACCACTTCAGTTGATTATCCCAGCTTAACTTCAACAAGTAGATGTTGTCGTTAGTGTTTTCTGTGATATCAAAAATGATAAAGTTGTAAGAAGACAGAGGGAAACCATCAATGATTGGGTTTTCAATGTCATTAGTGTGTACGTTGTCAAACGCTGGATTCAGTACAAACTTCACGTTAGCCAAGAACGGAATAACGTATTGAGTGTAAGCAAAACCAAAGTTTAAGTCCATACCTTTACCAGTGATAGCACCAATCTCAGAAGCGTTGATAACAAGTCCGCTGTTGATAGCTTCCTTCTTAATTGCTTCGTTAACCAGTTTCATACCGCCCATACCGGTTTGTACAATCAACTGACGCTTAGGATCTGGACCTTGGAACTCAACCTTTCCGTTGAAGAAGTTGAAGATTTCAGATTTGAAAAGCTCTAAGTTGAAAGAACCTTTGTTGTAGATACGCTTGTAAGAGTTATCCAACTGCTTCCAAAGACCCACAGAAAGACGGATGTCATCTGGACCATCTTGCTTCACCTTACCACCTTGACCCCACATTAAGTAAGTCTCGATGTCGTTTGCAATCTTAGTCAGGTGAGCTGCTTCCAGGGTAGTTAAGAACGTACGAGAAAGTTGACCTGATTGGTATGCTTTCTTTACATAGTCCTTACCCATCTTAGACGCCATGTCTTCCAGGCTAGTGATAGAAGGATCAGTTGTTTTGTCAAAGTTTCTCCACATTTCGATTACAGGAACTGTACCGTCAGCTTTCATTCCACCTTTTAACATCAAGTCTGCACGAGAGCTGATGCTGTAGTGTACGTGAGCTTCTGCACCACCTACGTAGTTGTAGAATTCACGGAAACCAGCTGATACATTACCTAAATCAGAGAATCTTTCACCGTATTCACCACGGGCAGAACCCTTACGGAATACTTTGGTGCCAACTTTCAGATACTTATTGTCTAAGTACTTCGCGTTGTCGTTATTCACTAACTGAACAGTGTAGATGAAACCGTCACCAGCAGGGATGATATCG
>JBIICJ010000131.1:0-5099 GCA_044238965.1 Micavibrio sp.
GAATAAGTTCGACGGTATCAAAACTTTGATTGCTGCGGGTGGTGGATCAGTAGTTAACGCAAACACTACAGGTTACTACGGAACTCCCGCAACTGGCATCACTTCTGCAACAATTGCAAAAAATGCAATTAAAGCCGTTATCAAAGCATTACCTGCTAAAATCAAAGGTAAAGACGATGTTCGTATCTTCGTTGGATGGGATGTTTTCGGATATTTGATTGACGCTTATGTAGACGCTAATCTGTTCCACTTTGCACCCGATGCAAAAATTGACGATAACAGTGCAGTGTTCACAGTTCCCGGAACAAGCTACAAAGTTATCCCGGTTCACGGTTTGGATGGTTTGGATGATATTTACGCTTTCCGAATGAGTAACATCTTCTTAGGAACTGATTTGATGGATGAAGAGAACAAGTTTTGGATTCGTTGGAGCGAAGATGATGAAAACATCAAGTTTACTGCCCGCATGAAAATCGGTGTTCAGTTCGCTTTTGTCGACGAGATCGTGAAGTTCGAAGCATAATTTTTAGGGGGTGTAAAAACCCCCTTTCACTCTTAAATTAATTTAGTATGCCTTGCGCATTAACATCAGGATATACATTAGATTGTAAGGATTCAAGCGGTGGCATCGTTGAAGTTTACTTTATTGAAAAAGGTAACCTTACAACTATTGCAACGGCTTCGGGAGTTGTTACAGGAATTACAAAAGCAAGTGGTAAAAGATTTTGGAAGTATGAACTGCCAAAAGAAACCGGATCACTTGTTGAAACAATTACGGCATCCGTTCAGAATGGTACTGTATTTTACGCTTCTGAATTAAAGATTGTCGTAAATAAGTTATCCGTTGCGGTTCGCAACGAAATGAAATTACTTGCACAGAATACACTTGTTGCAGTTGCAAAAGATAATAACGGTAAGTATTGGATGGTCGGTAAATCAAGAGGCGTAGACCTTACAGGCGGTACTGCTGGAACTGGTACTGCATTTGGTGACCGTTCAGGATTTGATTTAACTTTCGGAGGTTCAGAACCTGAGCCTATGTTTGAAGTAGAATCAACCGTTGCCGCTGCATTGGAAACTGCCGGATAATTTGTTGTGTTTAGTTTTTATTTTCAGCCCTGCCCTAAGATTTTGGGCGGGGTTTTTAAATTTTAGTATTTATAACAGATGCTTAAACTTATCAAAGGACAAACAAGTACAATCATTTGCACGTTAACCGAAAAGCAAACGATTCTTGATGCAAATTATTTGTTTGTGTTTAAGAATCGAAGCACGAATGATGTTGTTTCTTTTGTACTTGTGAACGGTGCTGACATATCAACCAACCGTGAAAGATGGAACGAATTTCAAGTGGTAGTAAATAACTACTTTGAAAATGAAAATGAAGGGTGGTATTCTTACGATGTTTACGAACAGGAAAGCACAACGAATACCAATACAACGGGATTGAATAAAATCGAAAGCGGGTTGATGTTTTTAGACGATAATACAAGCGTGAGTTATACGCAATATTCTCAAAATGTAAATTTCAAAATGTACGATGCATCCTAATATTAGTTTTATAAAATTTGCAGATGTTAAACTTCCTGAATTAGTCGAAGTGCCGAATAAAGGGTACGTGCTTTTTGGGGAAGATAATTTGTACCCTAATCAACTCCTACAAAAGTTTAACAAGAGTTCAAAGCACAACGCTATTGTATTAGGGAAAGTAAACTACATTACAGGCAACGGATTTGAGCAAACGTTTGAGCCGAATAAAAAAGAAAGTTTAAATGACTTGCTTAAAAAGTGTTCAATCGATATTGAAGTATTTGGCGGTTGTTATATCGAGATTCAGTATAACAAATTAGGTGAAGTCGGGGCGGCGTATCACGTGCCTTATCAAAAGGTAAGGAGTTCAAAAGATAACACTCAATACTTTGTAAAGGATTGGACAACAAGTTCACGTAGTCAGCCTGAGATTATTTCAGCATACAACCCAAATGTAAAAACCGGGAAGCAGATTATTTTCTACAAAGAATACAGGCCGGGGTTAGAGGTTTACACTTATCCGGGTTACATAGGTGCTTTAAACTGGATTGAAACCGATATTGAAGTTTCTAAATATCATTTGAGTACGGTAAAGAATGGTATGTTCAGTTCTAAATTGATTAATTTCAATCAAGGCGTACCGACTCCTGAGGAACAACAAGTAGTTGAAACAAAATTCAAAAAGAAATTCACGGGTTCTGAAAATGCGGGTGGTATAGTTATTACTTTTAACGATGATCCTGCGAAGGCCCCAACGGTTTTGGATTTGTCGAATACTGATTTAGATAAACATTTTGACTTATTAAGCAAGACGATTCAGCAAGAGATCTTCACCGGGCATCAGGTCACCTCGCCAATGTTAATGGGTATTAAAACTGAAGGGCAGTTGGGAGGGCGTAGTGAAATGAGAGATTCTTATGAAATCTTTAAAAATACTTACGTAAACGATAAGCAACGTGCATTGGAACAGTTGTTTACTGAATTAGCGGGGTTGTTTGGATTGAATTATGAAATGAAAATCGTTCCGGTTGAGCCTATTGGGTTTGAGTTTTCAGAAGCTACAATCAAAGAGGTTGCGCCGAAAGAATGGATTTTGGAGAAGTTAGGCATAGATCCTTTGAAGTACGGCGAAGCACCTGTACAAAATGGTGTACAAAATTCTGTACAAGTTAATGAGAATTTGAAGAACTTGACTGGCAGACAATGGCAGGGCGTTAATCGAATTATCAGAAATTTTGAGAATGGGAAAATAAGTCAGGAACAAGCTAAGTTACTACTCAAATCTTCATTAGGGCTTACAGACGAGGAAATTGACATCATGCTTTCCATTGATAATTCACAAGAGTTTTCAAGTCAGGAACAGGATCAGTTATTGATTTTTGAGTTTTCAAAACACGGCGAACCTAAAGACGATTTTCACGTAATCAAGGTAAAAGAGTATTTCAACTTTGCTGAAGAACCAACGCAAATGGAAACGAATGTACTTGACTTAGTGAAGAAAGATAAGAGGATCACTCCTGAGGTTATTGCAAGGGCTTTAAAGATCAAAATCGAGGAAGCAAGTACAATCATTCAACGGCTTACGGATAACGGCTTAATCGAAGCTAAACAGATCAAACACGGCAACGATATTGTAACCGAGCGAACACTTGCAAAACCTTTGAGTGAAATTACAGATCAGAAACCCCGTACATTAGAGTATAAAATAATGTACTCTTATGAAGGCCCGAAAGATTCAAAGAACAGGGATTTTTGCCGCCAGTTACTTGAATTGGATAAATTCTTTTCCCGTGCAGATATTGAAACTATGAGCCGCCGTTTGGGTTATTCAGTATGGGATAGGCGTGGCGGTTGGTGGACAAAACCAAACGGTAACCACTCCCCTTCATGCCGTCACAAATGGGTTCAAAATTTCGTAATTCGCAAAAAGTAAAACATGAAAGATACACTATTCATAAGTCCAAATAATATTTACGACCGTACTCAAATTCATTCAAACATTGATTCAAAAATGATCGTTCCTGAAATTAAGGTTTGTCAGGATATGTACATTTTGCCTTTGTTGGGTAGTGCTTTATATGAGAGGTTACAAACGGGAATTGAAGATGACAATTTAACAGCAGATGAAGAAACCTTGTTAAAATCTTATGTTCGGGATTGTTTAGTTTATTACGTGGTAAGTGAGTTGACAGATACTTTGACGCATCAGTACTGGAATAAGGGAGTTTTAAAGAAAACCAACGAAGGCAGCGAAACCCCTTCAATGAGCGAACTGATTGACTTGAAAAACAAGTATAAAAACCGTGCTGAATATTACGGACAAAGACTTGTTAAGTATTTAGTTGAGGAAAGTAATAACGCTAAGTTTCCTTTATACATCAATCCGGGAAACAGGGCAGATACAATAGTTCCAAAAAGAAACGCATACAATACGGGTATCTATTTGGGTATGCCGTATGACGATTTTAAGAATTGCGAAGATTGTCCAAAACCCCCACATAATGTATAGTCACGAAATTCAGAAAAAATTAAAAAAGTACTTTGCAAAGCATGACCCGAAATCAAATAGCGAAAAGCCTAAAAACAATAGCCCAAAACCACAGGCAAGTAAGGACGTCAAGGGTAGTAAACGCTGACTACTTTCTTCATAATGAATTAAAGGATGTTCAATACCCGGCGGTTTGGTTTACAATGGGAAGCAGTCAAACGGCGGGGAAAATCAAAACACATTCAATACTTGTTACGATTGGAGATATTGTATTGCACACTACGGAATTGGAAGTTCAATCAGACATGGAGCAGATCGGAAACGATTTGTTAGGTCAAATTGGATGGGAAAAACAACCTTGGAGATTCACACGGAATACGACTTTTGAATTCTTTGAAGATAAGTTTGAGGACATAATTGCAGGGGTTACTTTTACTATTGATTTGGAAGTACCTTTTGTGTATGATGCTTGTGACTTGCCTTCAAATTATGAGTTACCGGATAATAACGGAATTTATGTAAATACAAATCGAATGAGCAAAATAATTGACTTCATTGTTGGCACGGGTGCTGCAATGGAGAACGGAGAAACCGAATATCAGAATAACGGCTTAGTTGTGCCGCCGTTGGTATTTATTGACGGGTTGATACTTACTTATCAAGTGCGGTCAGATAGGCGGTATATCAGTCACAATGCAACAACGAAAACAATCACAATTAACGGAGGCGTAAATGAAGGGGAAAATGTTCAAATATATTTGTAGTCTTTTACTTTTGTTTGTTGTCTTATCGGGCAACTCTCAAACGATTAACGGAAGATTATACACGCAGTTCAATAATTATTACAAATGGCGCGGTGGTGCTTTTGATTCTGTTTTATTGTTACCTAATTTAACGGGAACGGCGGGGTTAAGAGGCGGTGCTTTGCGTTACAACGGTGCAGACAGTTCTTTGTATGTTTACACGGGGACGCAATGGCAAAAGATAGGCGGCGGGGGTTCAACCGTTGACACCACTTCCTTATCAAATCGAATCAATTTAAAGTTGAACATATCCGATACGTCCGCAATGCTTAGTCCTT
>JBIICJ010000088.1:0-5015 GCA_044238965.1 Micavibrio sp.
ATTAAAAGACCTTATTCCGCGTCAAATGTTTAAAGTTGCGATTCAAGCGGCATTGGGCGGCAAAGTCATTGCGCGCGAAGATGTATCCGCCATGCGCAAAGATGTGACCGCAAAATGTTATGGCGGTGACGTGTCACGGAAACGCAAACTTCTTGATAAACAAAAAGAAGGTAAGAAAAAAATGCGCATGTACGGTTCGGTTGAAATTCCACAATCGGCCTTTATTTCCGCACTTAAGATGGGGGATGATAAATAACGCCATGCCCTTTATCGCAGGTATCATTTCGATTATTGGTTTTATCTTTTTATTTTTTATTGCCATCATTGGCTTTATATTCTTATTCATCAAAGGCGGATTCAAAGCCGCAGGTTTTGAATCACGTTTTCGCAATGCCTATGCCAAATATAAAAATGATGAAATGGCACGTATGATTGCGCGCGGTCAAGTCTGGACAGGCCAAACATCCGAACAATTGCGCGATGCGTGTGGCGAACCCGACAGCATTTACAGTGTCGACGGCGAAGATACAACATGGTTATACGCCAATGGTCGCCGCATCATATTACGTGATGACAAAGTTGTCGGATGGTAGAATAAATTTATTGCGTAAACGCGTTTGGAATATCTTCCCACAGTAATGTGTACAATACATCACCCAAACCAAACACAATCGCAGCAATGGCGAGCGCTATCCCCGCTGCGATCAATCCATATTCGATGGCGGTGGCGCCTGATGTATTTTTTTGAAATTTAGATAGATAAAATGCAATTGATCTCATTCTATTATTATATCATAAAAAAATTGTGATTTCTATTTCTCCGTGGACAGTTAGTCATTCCTGCTTTAAAATCCATGATATGCGCCATTTTCTGTTGATAATTGCCGTTTTATCCGTGCCCACCATATCTGTGGCGCAAACGAATTCGAATCCTTACGCCATGAAAAATTTTAAGGTGACATCGCCCACAACAGATGCGCCCGATCATCCTGTACCGCATTTAAAAGCGCCCACACCCACAACAGAACCATTATTAAAACCATTGAAAATTGAAAACGCGATCAAACCATTGGATGATATTCCCGCATTTGAATCGATGAATGAATTTTTATCATTACGCAGTGATGCACGTATTGCCCGCGCGCGTGAGATTGTAACCAACACGCCTGATGCTGTGCCACCTCTGGCTTATTATTATTTGGCGCGGGCGCTTGCGGATAAAAATGATTTCGGGTCGGCTGTGTTTTATTTTTATGTGGCGGAATTGCGCAATGAATTTGATCGTGCGCGGTTCCCTGTTTACCAACTCAAAAAACCAGATGCCGATAAACCAACGATGTTAACGCCAAATCAAATTGGCGCAGTACCATCATCAGCGCCGCGCACTGTTGATCCACGCGGTGGTTATAATGATCTCATTAAAAATTTGGGCGCGCCTATTCGTGCGTGGGTTGTGAAACATCCCGATGAATTTCGCACCATATTGGCACGCGTGAAATTATGGGACGAGGCCACGCCATATGCGTATCGCCCGCCCTATGATATCTCAGGTGCAGTTGATGCCAAAACATGGCCGTCTTTGTTAACGAAGACCAGATCGGCCTTTTTTGCAACCCAGCAATCTGTGGCGGGTGAGCTTGAATCAATTGATGAATTCACGCCTCCCCGTCCCTTTGGGCGATAAATATTCAAAAATATATTGATTTTTAATTGGAATTTCTGTTATCAGTTTTCTTCCACAAATTTAAAAACTGAGTTAAGTAACCATGAATTATAATAGCAAATCTCCTTTTATTGTATGTCACTTTGGTGATGATATCCGTCATAATGACTTATGTTCAGAAACTGCACAGCTTTTGCGCGGAAAATATAATTTAGTCGCGGCACGCACTTCACATGAAATGAAAACACCTATAAATGATCGAACATTACCTTTAACATTCCTGTATAATATTTCTGAACAAACGCATGCTGAACTGCTTGCTTCGAACTATATTTTTGGTGCGCCAAAGATTGTTATCACCAACACACCCGATATGATTATCGCGGCTACGCAAAGAAAAATTCCTGTCATTAGCTTTTCATGCGAATTTGCAGGTGTCTCTGGGCAAGGTTTTTATGCATCGACAGCGAGTGCTGCCGCAGATGAAATAAGACGGACAAAACAAGATCGCTTAGCGTTCTTACAGGGCTTATCTGTCCCGTCTGTTGCTTAAACAACATTTATCTAAAATGTGATCAATAATTAAACACGCCTTTACGGGTGGTTGTTACACTTAACTCATATTCGGACAAACGAACGCAGTCATAACAAAAAAAGCTGAGTTGGACGGAGAGGGTGAGGTTGTTAATAAGACCTTAATAAATAAAAAAACAGAGCCAAAATGGCCTTATAAAAAGAAGAAAAGCAGCAGGCAAGGATGACAGACCTTTGCCTGCTAAGCTTTTTTCAGGGTTCTATTTTAAACATTGATTAAGCCCTGCCATGTATTCTGAATGGATAATATAAGGACAATCATCCGTGGATTTCAGCACAACATTACTCCGAGAAAAATTTATTATCCGCGACGTCGACGTTACCGAAGACGGCATCCGCCCTCCCATGACAGCGGTAAGCAATCGCCTAACTATACCCCTGATTGATCACACAGGACAAATTGTGGAAACATTTATCGTGCGTGCCCAAACAATGTATGCAAGTTTGCGTATGGCCACACGATTAATTCAAACATTTGAACGTGAAGGCCCAATCTTGGCGCGCCCTGTGAAATATAATTATCTTGAGGCATGGGAAAAAATCAACCAAGACCACGAAGAAAAATTTAATCCTGATAAATGGGTTGCTATTTACTCACGCGGTAAAAAAGTATTTGAACATGGTAACCATCATATATTTCTTGATGTAATTGAGAAATGCGATGCACAGAATAAAGGCGGCAGTTACGAAGTGTCACTCGACCTTGCCGAATCAGCTTTTGAAAAAATGGGAAAACGCGTTGTCATCACGCATGACAGTTCAATTGGTAGTGTCTTTACCATCAAAAAAGATAAAGCACGCTGTGGGTTAATTTTGCGCAACCCTAACAAGCGCACTACATTTAGCTTTAGTGCCGAAGTCACTGAAGACTCAATCAATATTGTACAATGCATAAATGTTGCCGCCGCGTTTTTAGAAGCCATTCAGGTCTGTTTTCACATTGGGATGATCAATGAAAAACAACGCGTGGGCGTCATTGATTCCTTCTCATTTGAAGCGAAAAAGGCCGATTCAGCACGTGAACGCCTGCAATTTTTAAAGGCCGAGATCTCCGCCTTTGAGAATCGGTATGATGTGAAATACCGTTTGGAAAAGCCTGATTTCGGGCTGATCGTGCAAGATGCCGAAAATTTTGCCAAAAAATTATATAAATCAGGCCAATTAACAGGCGGGTAAACCCCCAGTTTCTTCTATTTTTCCCCCTATTTTGAAAAAACATCAAAAAAGTCATATCTGACCAAAAAATCGCCACAATTGCGTGTCATGATTAAATCATAGCCAAATTGCTAACAAGTTATAGGATTTACGAACAAGATTTACGTTCCTCCTTAAGCTTTCGTGTTTAGAACGCCAATAACTATATTGAAGTTAGTGAATAGTAATAAAACCCCGATAGAACCCCGTTCGAAGCTCCTCCTCCGAACGGGGTTTGGTTTATCTGCGTTTCATGAAAACGCTATTCATTCTAGGGATTTAATTTTTTGGGCGAACGGAGTTTGGTTTTAAGGGCAAGTCAATTAAAAATTGCTCAGGGACAGAGTTTGTAAATTTCTAATTTTAAAACAATATTACCTCTGAAACTCTGCGCCCCTGCGGTGAAATTCATTATCGACATAAATTATTTACGCGCTCATATTCTTGAATATTATCGATGGCTTGTTGACGCGTGCGACGTTCGTTTTCCATTTGCGTGTTTATCTTGCGCAAAATACCTTCCATGCGGGTACGCATTAATTGGCGAATTGATTCTTCCTGAGTAATCGACACAGGCCCATATAATGCTCTCTTATCAATTTCGGTTTTAATCGCACGCCCAATCAATTGCGCATATTTATTCACAATCATACGATCAACGTTAATATGTTTTAATTCATGTTCTTTAATGGCGTTATGGCGGCACGACCCTGGTGCATATTCCCGCGCGATATAGATTGATGGTTCAATTTTTAATTGCACAGAAACTGAATCGTAAAATAAACATGATTGTTTTAATCCGTTATGCGTCACGGTATTAAACCGCATGGTTTGCACCATATTAATTCCTCCCTTCATCAATCCACCCACGTCCGTGTGAACAGAATTGCCATAGGGATTAATCGTATCAACATCAAAATTATTTAACTGCCGTTGTGATAAATTAAAAACCCAATTGATTTTATCAGTATCGGTTTTAATTGACACCTGCGGGGGGCGCACAACGCGGCACCATGACGATGCCGATGCCGATACCGATGATTGCGCCATAATGGGGCTCATCATGGCATTGGTTATCAAAACCAAAGACATTATAAAAAAACAGGAGAAAAAACGGCGAAAATCCATAATTTAAGCTTATAACAGAAATATTAAAGAATTGTCACATGCCAATGTTACAGATATGATAGCGACAAATAAGGAGAGTTTCCATGAGCTTAATCACACAAATTTTACATTTATTTCTAAATCTTTATTTATGGGTCGTGATCGCCTTTGTGGCCATGTCATGGTTGATCGCCTTTGGTGTTCTGAACACGGGTAATCCTCAGGCGGCAAAGTTAGTTGAATTATTACAAAAATTAACCGACCCTGTCATGAAACCTATTCAAAAATTTGTACCGCCCATCGCAGGCATTGATTTATCACCGATCATTTTGATCATCGGTATCGAAATTGCCAAATATATCGTGGTATCAATTTTCGGATAAATTTTTTTGAAATCAATTTAAAAAGCACCGCCCAATAGATTATTGAGGCGGTGTTTTTGTATCTGTATCATTTG
>JBIICJ010000030.1:0-20108 GCA_044238965.1 Micavibrio sp.
GTTATTTTTGGGGTAAACCCGCATCTGCCCGCATTTATAGGCACGCTGCCGTAGCTCAGTGGTAGAGCACTCCCTTGGTAAGGGAGAGGTCGGAAGTTCAATCCTTCTCGGCAGCACCAGTCAAAAATGGCCTTTTCCGTATATTTTGTGCTTAATTGATGATTCCCATGACGCCATGGACGGTCATATATATGCCGACCAACGCCATGAGGCCTGCCGAGAAATAGGGGGCTTTGTACATCAGATCACGCAGGCGGGAATTTGATTTTTGTACATGGTTTAAACTGATCGCCGCCGCAACGCCTACCGCGACCAAGGTAACGGCAAGCCCAATGCTAAAGCTCAACACCAATGTCGCGCCCAAGGTAATTTCTTTGAGTTGCAAACATAATAACAAAACAGTGATCGCGGCGGGGCAGGGAATAAGCCCACCCGTCAACCCGAACATGATAATTTGTCCGTTAGTGACCTTTTGCGCGCCCGAAAATTTTTCTTCAATCTCATGGGCATGCGCGCGCGCATGTTCGTCATCATGATGATGATCATGGCTGTGATCGTGACTGTGATCGTGGTCATGGTGATGATGAAGCGAAATGCGTGTGCGCATAAACATCCATATCGCCACGCCCAGAATAATGATGCCTGATACTAATTGGAAATATGGTTCAGATGTTTTGGCATTCATATCACGCCAGAGATATAGGCCGCCGAGCGCGATCGCCCAGACAATAAGAGTATGTGATAAAGTGGTTGATAACCCCAATAAAATGGCCTGTTTTACAGTGCCGCGCACGGCAATAATAAACGCCGCCATCATTGATTTGGAATGACCAGGCTCAAGCCCGTGCAATGCGCCTAGTAAAATCGCGGTGGGAATAAATAACCATGCATGCGCCGTTCCTTGAGCGAGAAGATCGGCAAACGATGTCATATCAGCGTGCGTTACAGGTGACGGGCATTTTCAAAAATTCGCCCCATTGTTCCACCCAATTTTCACTATGATTTGCGTTGTCAATGATGGTAACATTGACGCAAGGTGCACCGTTGACTTCGGCCAAGAAATTACGCGCTTGTAAATCAGTTACAAATTGATCTTTACCGCCAACAAAATGACGTTGTGGAATGGTAACAATCGACCGTGCAAAATTACGCGGGTTTAATGAGGCACCATAAACGCGCACATCGCGGTCTTGTTCTTCTGATGCAACGCTCGGGTCTAATTTACCTGCAACGGTGCGAATTGATGCAATATCCATACGGCCTGCAGCCACGATGGTGGCAATTGCCGCGCCGCCGCCATAACCAACGATATGAAAGCCCGATAAATCATAGGTCGCTTTGATATCATTTAAAGCATTGTTATAGGCTTGGATAATTTTTTCGGAATAACGATGTGATCCGATAATGTAATCAGGACAATTACCGCCCTTATATGTGCCGCGATATTGACAAGGACGCGCGAGCACAATGACATTGCCAGCAGAATCTTGCGCCGCCAGACGTGTTGCCATTGGGTTTGACGGTGTATCACCATCACCTTCGATATACACAACCGCAGGCCCGTTTTTATCGTGAATACGTTCGAACGCCTGAATTGTAAAATCGCCCGTTGTGATCATACGCGGAATCATAAACACGGGCATGGCAGAACGTTGTGCGGTTTCTTTTTTGATCATTTCGGTGCACGATGTCATGCCAACTAGGGCGATGACGGCAAATAACAAAACGGGAAGGGTGTGGGTAAAGTTTTTCATACCCATAAATTGCCACGGGAATTGATTCGTGGCTAGGGGGATTTAGTGGCGTAAATCACGCCAATTCTACCCAAATCGGCGTATGATCAGACGGTTTTTCCAAACCACGCGGGGTTTTGTCAATATGGCAGGCCGTCAAACGGTCGGTTAATGGCGGTGAGAGCAACACATGGTCAATGCGAATACCGTGGTTTTTCGGCCAGCATCCCGCTTGGTAATCCCAAAATGTGTATTGCTCGTCATGATCATTTTGCACGCGGAATGCATCGGTTAAACCCAATGATAATAACGCGCGAAATTTTGCCAAACTATCGGGATGGAATAACGCATCACCACGCCACAGGGCAGGATCAAAACAATCGCGGTCTGCGGGGATGATGTTAAAATCACCTGCGATTAAAAATGGCGTACGATCGTCACGCAAGGCGCGGGCGCGTGCAATTAATCGATCCATCCATTTTAATTTGTAGGGGAATTTTTCACTTTCGGCACTGACAGGATTTCCATTCGGCAAGTAAATATTGATGTAATGAATGCCGTTTTGTTCAACTTCGATATATCGTGCCTCAAGATCATGTTCATCGCCATCAAGTTTTGTGGTAATAATGTTTACAGGCGTTTTTGTAGATGTGGGCGTTAAAACAGCAACGCCGTTATATGCCTTTTGCGATACGATATGCGCAGTATAACCAATTGCATTAAAATCAGCGTGCGGGAAGTCTTCACCTTTTAATTCTTGGAAAAAAGCCATATCAGGCGCGTGGGTTTTTAAATACTCCACCGCGTGATCTTTGCGCATTTTGATTGAATTGACGTTCCATGAGAAAAGTTTCATGCGCGGGACATTAACAAGAATTTGACAAGAATACACCCCTGTTTTTATGTCAAGTTTTGGGGGGGTGTGAACGGTTTGAATAATCGCTGGACAATCGGAAAAGGGTCGATTATAACCCCAAGACCGAAGTTAAGCAGTGCCCAGATAGCTCAGTCGGTAGAGCAAGGGATTGAAAATCCCTGTGTCGTTGGTTCGATTCCGACTCTGGGCACCATTTCAAAAAAATAAAAGAAAGCCCCTCTGCCATGCCTGATGATGATTATGTGTATGATGAGGTGAGTGGTGAATGGATTCCAGCCTCACAATTAACATCGCAACACAAAAATGATGATGATCAGGTCGTTGTGAAAGATTCGCTCGGGAATATTTTGTCCGAGGGGGATAGCGTGACTACCATCAAAGATTTGGATGTAAAGGGCGCGAATGTCACATTAAAACGCGGCACGATCATGAAGAATATTCGTCTGACCAATAACCCTGAAGAAATCGAGGGGAATGTTGATAAGGTGCGCGGGTTAGTTTTAAAGACGTGTTTTGTGAAGAAGAATTAATTTAAAATTTAAAATTTAAAAAAATGAATTGCGAATGAAATAGCGTTCATATTGCGCGCGCACCTTCGGTGAACGCTTTGGCGATGATGCTTACGCGATGGAAGAAATGGTTGCCGAGCTTGGCGCCGCGTTCCTGTGTGGTGATCTTGGCATCACGGCAGAGCCCCGCGCCGATCATGCCGACTATATCGGTCACTGGCTGCGCATTCTCAAAGGCGACCGCAAAGCAATCTTCACGGCGGCGAGTGCTGCGAACAAGGCCGCTGAATACCTCAAGAGCATTGCTCAGACCGAGCATCGAGAGGCGGCTTAGGCCGCCTTTCCAACGTGCTGATAATAAGATCACAACAAGCCGAGGTAAGCCCTTTGGCGCTGTAGCGCAGAGCGCCGACAATATTCGAAACCGTTGAGCTATCGTTGGATTCCATAATAGGCCGCGTATGTCATTCTAAGGTCATTATATTCAGATGTGCAGGTATATGTATCAGTGCAATCAAAGGTCTGAAATCTTCCTGTCCACGGCATTCCATCATCAAGTTTTGTATCAATTTTTCTCATATGATTGCATGAAAAGGGATATATTGGTGGAAATGAGCTCAGACCCAGCCCTGTTGTATATGCAAGTGCGATTACTGATCCTTTGAGTTTATTACCAGCGGTGCAAATGTTTAATGCTGGCGATCGCGTATCGCCGGCACGTAACCCCGTTCCTGAAGCAAGTGGTAAGCTTGGCTGTCCTGCCCCGAACGAATAATTTGTTGTATTGGCGAGCCCCTTATCCAGTAAATTCGCCGCCGTAAGATGATGCCAGAAAGCATAATTTTCTGTATTCGTAGGATTTAATGGGGTTACAATTGCTCCCATTGTACCAATAATCCGGTTGCCATTTCCTGCGCGTGAGCATGGTAAATCTGTACAATTTCTTAGACGTTGAGATGGGAAAGCAAAATCACCAGGTGGTCGGCCATATGTAGATTGAAATGTAATGGTGGCCGTTTCGACTGATTTTAAAAGACTAATTGTCTTCATGACGCGCGCGCTTTCAATCAGCTTTTTCCCAGCGAATGTACCACCGATCAAAAGCCCGATGATGATCATCACGATGGAGATTTCGACGAGCGTGAAGCCATTCTGAGTTTTGTTATGCGTGCATCCCATGAATTTCCTTTTGTTGATAGATGTGTCGTTTTATCAATGATTCAGCAATATTGTGAACAGCGATTACAGATCTTTCTCTTCCTATAATCATAAATTCACGAGACAGTAATCGTGATTGAGATTCAATGAGCATAAGGCTTGGGTCATATTGGGAAACAATATGAAATGAACGTTGAAGGGCGGATCGGTAAAGAGGTTGATTAAGCCACCCAACGCGCCTACGTGCTATAACTATATTATTATTCATAGAAAGAGACTATTCTATAAAAAACTCAGTGTAAATAAAAACTTCTTTTTTATGTATTTGAATAAAGCTAACTATTCATCAAAAGATAAGCCAGATCCTGTTTTTGTTTTTGTGGTGTGGGCGTCTCTATCACCTACTTCGAGGGCGACGTGGAATTCAATCACTTCAATTTCTTTATGTGCGCTTTTCGGCAACATAATTTTATGATCCAGACAATATTCAACCAACGCGCTTAGAATGAATTCGGCGGTGAGGGTTACATATTTATGGTCTGCGCCCTCTTGGAAAAACGAGATGATAATAGGTAAGGCTTCATTATCTCGAAATTTTTTCAATGGGTTGAAAGCATACTCTTTGGGATTAGCATCAGTAATCTTGGCAATTTTACCTTCGGGAAATGACATATTATACTTTGAACCAAAAGTGAGAATGGCTTGGAGTATTTCATCATAATTAAACATAATTCGTCTTGTTTCAAAGGGCATGATAATCTCTCAATCTATTTTCCAAAATGATTGGGTCTATATTAAATGACGAGACCTAATCAATTGTTAACAATTTAACGCTACTTTAATTTGTAATACATTCATACTATTCTATAACAGGTTCTCAGAAAAAATCATGGAAGAAATTATTGATTTTAATTTTACCGATACAACCGTAAAACCAGCTTCAAATGCAAAAGACATTGTGCCGGCAGGAGTAGCGCGTCGCGATGAAGCGCCGAAATCTGGCGAAAATAGAATTGTACGCCGCGCGAGTGATGTTGTGGGAGGAGAGAGTGGTTTTGCAGGTAGCGGTGGCACAAATAAAGGTAAGCAACGTATTGGTGATCGCTTGGTTGAGGCAGGCGTTATTACAGTTGAACAATTAAATGTTGCCTTAACTGAGAAGCGAAATTCGCCCAAAATGATTGGTCAAATTTTGGTTGACCTTGGGTTTGTCACCGAAGCGATTTTAACAAAATTCTTGGCCGAAGCTGGCGGTTATCAAGTTTTTGACCCAAAGAATACTATCTTTGATGGTGAAGCATTAGAGTTAATTACCAAAGAAGATTCGCATAAATTTCGCGTGTTACCGATAGCGATACACGATAATGAAATTGATATTGCGATGGTCGATCCGCATGACATCGTGGCAATGGATTCGCTCCGTCGTATTTTGCCAAAAGGAACAACAATCAATCCATTTATTTGTTCAGTAACAATTTTAAATGATGCAATTGATGCGGCGTATGGATATTCAAGTTCGATTGATGGGATTTTAAAAGAATTAGAAGAAGATGGAGCCGAAGCTGATGTTGCCAAGGTTAAAGAAGATGTTGCGTACCAGCATCCTATTGTGCGTTTAGTCAATGCATTAGTATCTGACGCTGTGAAGCAAGGTGTATCTGATTTACACTTTGAACCAGAGGAAAATTTTGTTCGCCTTCGTTATCGTTTGGATGGTGTTTTATATACAGCGCAAATTTTACACAAAAAATTATGGAGCGGTATTTCACAACGTATTAAAATTATTTCGAACATTAATATTGCCGATAAATTATCAGCACAGGATGGTCGTTTTAATTTGAATGTTGGTGGTCGCGAAGCTGATTTCCGTGTATCCACACTGCCAACTGTGTGGGGCGAAAATATTGTTCTCCGTGTCTTGGATAAAAGTGCGAGTATTAAACCGCTCGAGGATTTAGGATTTAGTGCTGATAATTTGAAAAAAATTAAAATCGCGCAATCACGCCCTGAAGGAATTATTATCGTTACGGGTCCAACAGGTTCGGGTAAATCAACATCGCTTTATTCAATGATCAATGCGATTAACTCAGTTGAAGTGAATATTCAAACACTCGAAGATCCAGTGGAATATTCATTACCGATGATCCGTCAAACAAGTATCCGTGAGGGTGTATTAGATTTCGCCGATGGTATCCGTGCTCTCTTGCGTCAAGATCCTGATATTATCTTTATTGGGGAAATTCGTGACCATGTTACAGGTGAGATGGCAATTAAAGCGGCAATGACAGGTCACCAAGTTTACACCACATTACATACAAATGATTCATTTGGAGCTATCTCACGTTTGGTCGATTTAGGATTAAAGCCCGGTATGATTGCTGGCGCGATTATTGCTGTATTTGCACAACGTTTGGTACGTCGTTTATGTGTTGGTTGTAAGGTTGAATATACGGCAACTACAGAAGAATGTGAGTTAATGGGTCTTGATCCTTCAGCGCCACCTAAAATTTTCAAAGCTAAACAAGGTGGATGTGTCAATTGTAAGGGCCAAGGATATAAGGGGCGCGTGGCCGTTGTTGAAATTTTGAACTTTGACGAAGATTTAGATGAAGTCGTAGCTAACGCAGGAACGAAAATTGAATTACGTCGTTTGGCGCGTGGAAAAGGTTTTAAGAGTATGCGCGATGATGGTATTTTAAAAATTCTAGACGGACTAACCAGTGTCCATGAAGTTGCAGATAATATTGACATGACAAAAATATAAAAACTTATTTGGATTTGGATAAAGATAAAACATGGAACGTTTCTCATACCGCGCTTTAAATCATAAGGGTCGCCCGATTAAAGGATCAATGAACGCGGTTAATGAAGTTGATCTTTATAATCAATTACAATCTGCTGGCTTAGAGCTCGTCACCTGTCGCTCTATCAAAGAAAAAAAAGGGCCATCCATTGGTTTATTTAAACCAAAGGTCAAAATTCGAGACATGATTCAACTTTTTATTGGTCTTGAACAAATGCAGGCGGCTGGTGTGCCAATGTTAGAGGCTTTGAGCGATATTCGTGAAGGTACAGATAACCAAACGCTGCGCGACATTATGTCTGATATTTATAGAAATGTCACAGATGGAGCTTCATTGTCTGAGGCCATGAGTAATCACCAAAATATTTTCTCGCCGATTTATCTCTCTTTGATAAGTGCAGGTGAAAGTACGGGTGATTTAACAAAATCATATCGTCAATTAATCAAATTTTTAAAATGGGTTGATGAAATTCAATCAAAAATTAAAAAAGCGACACGTTACCCTATGGTATTGGGCGTTGCGGTTATTTTGACTTGTGTGGTGATGATGGGATATGTTGTGCCACAGATCACTGGATTTATTAAAAACCTTAATCAAGAATTGCCCTTTATCACGACATCATTGGTGGCAACATCTGAATTTTTTCAAAATTATTGGTGGTTTGTTGCGGGGCTGCCGATTGTTTCATTTATTGCTTTAAAAGTTTTGCGCAAATCCTCTGATGAATTCAAATTTCATACAGATGCTTTATCATTACAGCTTCCAGTTTTCGGTCCCATTATTCGTAAAATCAATATTGCGCGCTTTGCACAAACATTCGGCGCGCTATATTCGAGCGGTATTGACGTAATCACGGCACTAAAATCAGCTCAAAGTACAATTACAAATATGGCTATCAATGAAGCCTTAGAGGCAAGTATTGGTCAAATTCAAACGGGCGCAACACTTTCATCAGCGTTTAATTCATCGGGCGAATTTCCTAGTTTGGTGGTGCGAATGGTTCGAATTGGTGAAGAATCTGGTAATTTAGCCCCTGTATTTGACCAAATTTCTGAATTTTATACCAAAGATGTAGATGAGGCTGTCGGGGGCATGATTGCCATGATCGAACCTGCTTTGACTCTAATCTTGGGGGGGATGATTCTGTGGATCGCGGCTGGCGTATTCGGGCCAATTTATTCAAGCTTCGAGAAAATGAAGTTTTAAATTGAATAAATAATTGAATCCAATAGAATCGGAGAATCAGTAAACTCTAACTGTTCGGCTCTACCCGTGTCTTTATTGTCGCTTTCGAAATACGTATTATATGTCTCTGATGATACTTTGTCGTTGTATAAAGTTTCATCGGGCAGTGTTGTCATGTTGGAACAAACACCATGGCGCGATCCATTTTTTGAAAAAAATGTGTCTCAATATTTAAATCGATATGTAGCTGATTCATCTGTCATTATTTTGAATGATACGGTTGAACAACATTACCGCAAAGAAAAAATTTCAAAATTATCCCCGTTGGATCGTAACAATATTATTAAACGTAAATTGGCTATCGCCTTTCCAGGGTATCCAACCCGTGCTGCTTTACAGATCAAAGACTCTCGTAAGGGGATGAAGGTCGCAGATGATAAATCAAAAGATCATTTATTTTTATTTGCCGCTGTTCCCACTTCAGATGCCTATCGTAAATTAGTTGAGGCCATTCGGTTGTCTGAATGTAGTGTAACATCATTCTCATTGTTACCTATTGAATCGGCAACAATGGTAGAAAAAATATATGATCGTATTCAAAAAGAAAATCCACAACAGGAGCGCGCCCCATGGAGTGTGTTGATCACGCAACAGGAAAATGGAGGCTTGCGACAAATTGTTGTTCGTAAGGGTCAAATTGCGTTGACGCGTATGACCCCCGTTCTTTTACCGGATAATACAAATGGTCCACAATGGGCATCAGAAGTTGTGCAAGAATTTGAATCAACCTTGAGTTACTTAAGCCGTTTTGGTTTCTCGCCAGCAGAAGGTATTGATGTCGCCTTGGCGGGGCCATCCGAATGCGTTGCATTGGTGGGCGATGTATTGGGTTCGTCTTGTAATTTTTATCCGCTATCGATTTCTCGTGCGGGCGATTTGGCGGGACTAAAGTTAGGGCCAGAGGCGGCGCATGAGAAATTCGGTAATGTTTTGCATGTGGCATGGGCGGCGCAAAAAACGAAACTGGTGTTGCCGATGGTGGCTAAGGAGGTAGAGGTCATCTCAAAACCTCGGAAAGCCTCCTTTTTTGCTATGTTGTTGTTATTAGGGGCAGTTGGTTATTCTGGGCATATGGCATCAGAGGAATTTGTAAAGACAAAACAGGCAGAGCAAAACCTTGAAATTGTTAAAGTAAAGCAGCAAGAGGCTGAGAAAATTTATCAAGACGAAATCAAACGCAAAGAATCTTTGGGAATTGATATTAATCTAATTCAGGCATCATTAGATGTGTTTAAAAAAATTGATCAAAATTATTTTGATCCACTACCTCTCCTCAAAACTATTGGTCAAGAGTTACAGGAGCTAAAAATTAATTCAATGGATTTGGAAACTGACTTCCCTGACCAGCCAGCAACGCCTGATCCTGCGGCGGCGACGTCACAAATCAATGCGGCCGCACCGATTGGAACGGCAACATTAGTGTTAGGATTTAAATTTCCAGGTGAAACGAAACCGCAAGACGGTAATCAAAAAATGGAAGAATTAAAAATACGTCTACAAACACGCTTGCCTGACCATAAGGTAGAAATCACTAAAAATTTGGCTGATTTATCTTTTACAGGGCAATTGCAAAATGTAGCGGGCATTACAGAGGACGCAACCTCTAAAAAAGAGGATTATACTGCAGAGATAACAATTAAGAAGGAAATATATGCTCAAAATTCTGGGTCGTAAACGCATCATTTTATTAGGTGTTTTGGTTGCATTGTCCGTACTATTTGGTGGTGCGTGGACACAAATGCTTGCGCCTGGGCGTGAGGAAGTTGAGCGAAATTTATCATCAGCAAATTCGGCGCTTGAATCAAAGCGCGAAGATATTCGTAAATTGAAAAAAGAATATGTTTTATTACAAAATCAAATCAGCCAATACGAAAAAGTGAAGCGATCTGGCTTCTTTAATGATCAAAATCGTGTTTTGGCGCAAGAAACATTGGATAATTTTCGTGCAACATCAGGGGTATTAAAAGCTAACTATAGCGTTCTGGCTGGTGAAGAGGTGAAAGATGACCGTGCTGCTGGTATTAATTATATGGTGATCAAGAGTCCTGTTGAAATTTCAATTGAGAGTATTGATGACGGTGACTTTTATAATTTTTTAAAGTTAGTCCTAGAGCAGTTTCCAGGTCGTGCAAATTTAGAAAAATTAGACGTAAAGAAAGACGGAGCTATTACGCAAGAGGCTTTGAAAGATATTGGTATTGGTAAACCAGTGCCATTAATTAAGGCAAATATAAAATATAATTGGTTCAGTATGTCAAGAAAAGAAACAGTTTTAGCTGATCCTAACCAACAAGCAGGGGCGGTAAGTGGTAATTCAGCTGATCCAACAGCGGCGCCAACGGCCGCGGTACCAGTTGATCCAACGGCAATCTCACCAACGGGAGTGCCTGCACCATGAAATTAAAGTTAATCATTTTTTCAACCATATCTTTTATTGCCATCGGTACAGCATATGCACAGACCGTTCCGCAGCCTGCCGTAACAGCGCCTGTAGAAGACGTGTCTACCTCAGCAAGCCAGGCTCAGTCAGTGCCAGCTACAGAAACGGCTACACCACCACCTGTATCCGCTCCACCTGAAATTGTTCCAATCGAGATTCGTATTTTGCAAAAAGTACGCGAGCAATTAAAAGAAAAATTTAGATCTGATATTTATACGCCTGCCAATATCCCTTCTTTATTTTTCTCACCCACACAACAATCTTTGTTGAACAGTGCGCGTCAAGGTATGACAAATTCTTTGGCTGATGGCTCTCTTGAGGGGCTAGAAAATAGTGAAGTGGGCGGTGAGGGGACGTTAACATCTGTACCGTCCATCACATCCATTTTCTTAAGTGGTATCGTTTATAATGCAAAAGATAATTGGACAATTTGGTTGAATGGTGCGCGTGTAACGCCGCAGAATATTCCTAAGGAAATTATTGATATTAATGTCAGTCAAGAATTTATTGAGTTAAAATGGTTTGATGCAGCAACCAATCAAATTTTTCCTGTGCGGTTACGCCCAAATCAAAAATTTGACTTTGAAAAGAAAATATTTTTGCCAGGTCAATGAGAGATAGGACAATGAACGAACAAAACGTAATTGTGATTGATAAATTATCGGCAGGATATAACGGCAAAACCGTTGTGAATGATGTGTCATTGTATGTGACGTTGGGTGAAACCTATGGCGTCATTGGTTTAAATGGCGCTGGTAAAACAACAATTATTAAAACATTGCTGACCTTAAAAGATTCAATATCAGGTGACATGAAAATTTTAGGGCACATGATTGATGATACCACTGTAAAGCAAGATATTGCATATCTACCTGAACGATTTGATCCGCCATGGTTTTTAAAGGGTGATGAATTTATTCAATTTTCGGCCAATTTATATAAACGTAATATTGACCGTGTTGTCATGGAAGATTACGCGAAACGTTTAGCATTAGATCCTGCGGCTTTGTCACGGCGTGTGCAAACTTATTCAAAAGGAATGCGTCAGAAATTAGGTTTGATCGCAACAATTTTAACAGGATGTTCTGTTTTGATTTTGGATGAACCAATGAGCGGTCTTGATCCTTTGGCGCGCGCCTTAGTCAAAGATATGTTGATGAGTGTGAAGAAACAAGGCCGTAGTCTGGTTTTAAGTTCACATATTTTAGCAGATATGGACGAAATTTGTGATCGCATTTGCGTTATTCATGAAGGCACATTACATTTCCAAGGGAAGCCTGATGATTTAAAGCAACAAACCAAATCTGATACGTTGGAACAAGCGTTTCTGCACATTGTAAAAACAGGAAGTAAAGTGGCATAAGCTATGAGTGATATTGACGATCCATCGACACCACGTTTCTTCTCGAAGCAAAAAAACGAGATTGATGATATCTTGTCTGACATTGACAATGATTTGTCCGATGACGTAATGGATATTGAGTCATTTGATGATATTCCTGCCGAACCATTAAAGGCATCGAAGCCATTTGGCGCCTCAAAAAAATCCTCATTTGGTGGATCGTTTGGTAAATCAAATTTTGTAGGTGGTTTATCATCATCACGCCAATCATCATCGTCAAAATTATTAGCTGGCACTGTGTTGGCATTGTTAGTTGTTGGCGGTGCGGGCGGTGCTTACTATTATTTTACCCAAGGGGATGCCTATTCAACCCCGCCTAAAATTGCGGCGCCATTGACGCCACCGCCGCCAGCACAAGATCCTGTCATGATGCCATCATCAATTGATGAAGCGATGCCAGCATTACCAACGGTTGATGGCGCTGTTATGCCATCACCAGATATGACTGCGGGCGCGAATGTTCCAACTCTGCCCAATCAACAAGATGGTGCTGTGGTTACCAACGGTGCTGTACCATCTGTACCGCCGCAAGATTCCTTGGTTCCACAAATTGCAAGTGATGTTGACAATTCAAAAGATCCGGTCACAGATCCCAAAGCAACACCGCCATCAACGGCGACTGCCACTACCGCTACATCAGTAACAGGGGCTGGAGAAACTGTCACAGGTACTGTTCCAAATAATACGAATGCAGAGCCTATTGTGACTGCGCCAGTAGTCGCACCCGACTCTCCCACAGTTTCATTGCCAAATGATACGGCGACGACAGATGGAAAATTACCACCGTTACCGCAAGATGGAATTATCGCACCAAAGCTTGAGGGAGATACATCGGCGAATGGACAAATGAAAACGGCTTTAAAAGCCGAAAGCAAAACAGATAAAGTCACGAAACCTTCAACGCAGCCTGAAAAAATTAAATATTTTGACTCGCCAGCGGGGGAAGTGCTCGAAGATATTCAACCGCCGTCAATTGATGTAACACGTAACCCAGGTGAAAGTATTATCATCGTCAAAAAACCTGTTGGATATGACAGGGGTTATTCCGATGGTGCCTATTCAAACAGAGGTGATGGTACAGTCAAAATTGAGCGAAGTGAAGTCACGGCGACTATGGCACAAAAAGCGGTGATGGCTGATCGCGCGCTTCGTTTGGGGCGTTATGATATGGCGATTGGATATTACCAAGACATTTTGGCGCAAAACCCAAATGATGTGACGGCTTTATTGGGGCGTGCCATTGCACTACAAAAATCTGGTAATGAAGATGCGGCGCTGCAAGGTTACCGTGATGTATTAAATCGTGATCCGTCAAATGTAACGGCGGCCACAAACATGGCGGGATTACAATCAGGATCAAATCCAGATAACGCTCTTAAAAACTTATCGAATGTTTATAATGCCGATCCGAATAACGTATCGGTAAAAGCGCAAATGGGCGTGAGTATGGCGCAATCAGGAAATGTAGAAGAAGCATATAATGTTTTCTTAAGCGCAACAAAATCAGAACCGCGCAATCCTGTTCATTTTTATAATTTGGCCGTTACTGCCGAAAAATTGGGCAAAACAGCCGAAGCGATTGCTGCCTATGAGAAATGTTTAGAAGTTGATGCGATTTACGGCACAGGGCGCGGTATTAATCGTGATGCGATTTATGATCGTCTGTCACAAATTCGCGGTCGTTAAGATAAATGTTTCCCGTTGATCTATCTGATCCGGTTATTGTTTTTGCACTATCAATTGCTGTTATATTCTGGGGGCTGTGTTTGGGCAGCTTTACCACCGCCATCATTCCACGCGAAATGGAAGGTGTTTCATGGTTTTCACTGCGCGGGGAAAAGGCGCGATCACATTGTGCTGTCTGCCATAAACAATTATCATGGCGTGAATTAATTCCGATCATTTCATACATAAAACAAAAACAGAAATGCGCGTGCGGGAAAAATAAGATTCCTATTTTTTATCCGATTACTGAATCTATTATTTTATGTTTGACGATTATTTTATTTTATAAATTTGGATTTTCAATTTTATCAATTGGTATAACGCTATCATTGCCTTTTTTCGCGACTTGCTTTTGGATGGGATATAAGTCACAGCCAATAACAGACCGCATATTGATCGTATTATCCTTTATAGCAGTCGGTACAATATTTCTGACTATTACTGATAAAAATTTATTTCATGCTATTTATGGTGCGTTGGGTGTGGGGTGTGTTGGGTTTGTAACCATGCTCATCAGTCACAAATTTTCATCACGTAAATTCTTATCGTGGGATATTATAAAATTATGGGTGATCATTGGGTTTTGGTTGGGTATATCATCTGTCGGGTATTTTTTATTCCTTATGGGGGTTGGTGGCGCGTTATGGATTCTATTTCCACCAAAAACATTCAAAGATAAACCCCAATCTTTTCCATATACTCTTTGCTCGCTATTGGTTTTCTTTGTTTTGATGGTATGGCTTTAACCTTCCCTTTGCTTTTTTCCTGTAATTTAAAAGGGTTATAACGACTCTCGTCTCGGAGACATCTCATGGATATTACCCAACTTCTTGCTTTCGTGATGCAAAACTCTGCATCAGATCTTCACTTAAGTGCATCGAATCCACCGATCGTGCGCGTGCATGGAAGTTTAAAGCGACTAAAATCTGATTTGCTAACATCTGATTCTGTTCGCGCAATGTTGTATTCAATTATGACTGATGAACAACGTGCAGAGTATGAAAAAAATCTAGAAATTGATTTTGCTATTTCATTTGGTGAAAAAGCACGTTTCCGCGTAAATGCATTCACAAATCGTGGCGGATGCGCGGCTGTGTTTCGTACAATTCCATCTGTGATACCGACAATGGAACAATTAGAATTGCCGCCTGTGATGCGCCGTTTAGCCGAATTAGAAAAAGGTTTAGTATTGGTCACAGGGGCGACGGGTTCAGGTAAATCAACCACACTTGCGGCACTCATTAATTATATCAATGAAAATACATCAAAACATATTTTAACGATTGAAGATCCTGTAGAATTTTTTCATACATCAAAAAAATCATTGGTCAATCACCGTGAAGTGGGACAAGATACAAATTCATTCTCACGCGCATTAAAGAGCGCACTTCGTGAAGATCCTGATGTTATTCTGGTTGGGGAGATGCGTGATTATGAAACAATTGGTTTGGCATTGACTGCCGCCGAAACAGGACACTTGGTCTTTGGTACATTGCACTCAAATTCCGCTGCGAAAACCGTTGATCGTTTGATCGACGTATTCCCGACAGGTGATAAAGAAATGATCCGTTCGATGATTTCAAGTTCTCTGCAGGGTATTGTCGCGCAACAATTGTTGAAACGTGCGGATGGATCGGGGCGTATTGGTGCATTCGAAGTTTTAATTGGTACGGGTGCGGTGCGAAACCTAATTCGTGAAAATCAAATTCCGCAGTTATATTCAATGATGCAGACAGGTTCACGTTATGGCATGAGCACGATGGAAGATTCTGTGAAGACGTTGTTGGATAGAGGTTTTATCAATGAAGAAATTGCACGATTGGCAACATTAAAATCTGATGATGATACAGGATCTGCAGGTTCAGGTAGTTCGGCAATTAAAGGAAGCCGTATGAATAATGCCACAGGATCTGCGGCATCTGGTGATGAAGGATATTCATTCTGATGGACCCATCTATTGTTTTTAATTTTTTGATCGAAATGCATCAAAAGGGCGGTACCGATTTATATTTAACGGTCGGCCATCCTGCGGCGTTGCGCGTTAATGACGAAATCACAAAATTATCGGATAAAAATCTTAATGAAAAAGATTTAGATGGAATATTATCGCAAATTTTAACAACACGCCAGCGTCGCGATTTTGAAATGCGCAATGAATTGAATGTCGCGCTTGATATGGGTGATTATGGACGTTATCGGGTAAATGTTTATCAACAGCGCCATCAACCTGCGATGGTTATCCGTCGTATTATTTCCCGTATTCCTGAATTTAAAGAGCTATCATTACCCCCTACATTTGAACAATTATCAATGTTAAAACGCGGTTTGATTTTGGTCACTGGTATGACAGGTTCAGGTAAATCAACCACCTTGGCGTCCATGATTAATTACCGAAATGAACATGAAGAGGGTCATATAATTACGATCGAAGACCCAATTGAATATTACCATGAACATAAACGCTCCATCATCACACAAAGAGAAATTGGAACAGATACAGATGGTTACGGCGTTGCGTTAAAAAATGCTCTTAGACAACGCCCTGATGTTATTCTGGTGGGTGAGATTCGTGACCGTGAGGTAATGGAACAAGTGTTGACGGCTGCTGAAACAGGGCATCTATGTTTGGCAACATTGCACACGAGCAATGCCTACCAAGCCATTGAACGAATTACAAATTTCTTCCCTGAGGATCAGGAGCGACAAATTCGATCCAACCTGGCTTCAAATTTAAAAGCAATTGTGTCGCAAAGATTAGTCCCCTCGCTTTCGGGCGGATTGACCTTAGCATTAGAGGTTATGCTGAACGAAGGTCATATACGTGAATTGATATTTGACGGTAAAATTTCAAAAATCCGCGATGTCATAGAATCGAATATTTCCACAGGTATGTGTAGTTTTGATCAATCATTGCTAGAGCTTTATAAAAATGGGCTCATTAGTGAGGCGACAGCTTTAGAGCAATCGGATATGCCTGCCGACCTGAAAATGAAAATAAAGCAGGTTCGCTTGACGTCCCCAGGGAGCGCTCTATCAAGTTTGGACACGTCAAAATTAGCCATGTCAGATAATTAATCAGATCGAATTATAAAAAACACAGGGAACCATTTTCTGTTTCACTCTAGGCAATTTGAGTTAAATAAGCTATTTTGAACAATAAATTAAGCGTCTTGATTCGTCATGGCGCCCCCAACCCGCCACATACTTTGAGATCAGATAGCTATGAAATTTCAATCACGTTTACCGTATCGTTCTTTTTTAATGCTAAGCTCAGCAGTGATGTTGGTTACAGCATCTGGATGTCAGTTAGCGGAAAATTATACAAAAGCTGATCGCTCCGGCAACATGGAAATTCAAGATTATCGTGACGCATTAGCGCCACGTGAAGTGCCAAAGACAGCGACCGTATCACAAGACAAATCCATTCCATCATTACAACCTTATGTATCTGACGATATCTCATCAGCATCAAGAGGCCCAATGCCGATGGTGTCAATTGCAATCAATCAATCAATACCACTTCGCGATGCATTATTTGAATTGGCAAAACAAGCGGACTATGACATTCAACTTGATCCACGTATCGCGGGATCAATCATTTATACGGCGCGTAATCGTCCATTTGACGAGGTTATTGATCAAATTTCAAACATTGCAGGTTTGCGTTCAAATTTCGTTGGCAATTCTGTTAAAATTGAAATTGATACACCGTACTCACAAACATATCGTATGGATTTCCTACCATTTACACGTAAGACGCAAAGTTCTGTGAACACTAGCTTGAGTGTTTCAGGTAGTGGTGGCGATGGTGGTGGGTCATCAACGGATTCAGGATCAACATTCTCAATCGAAACAAATGCTGAAGCAGACTTCTGGAAAGATTTAGAAAGTAATATCAAACAAATTGTTGATGCAAATCAAAAATCAGGTATTTTAAAAACATCATCGGATCCATCCTTGTCATTATCATCATCGGCAGATACGGCAACCAATCCACCCGTGCCTCCGATTGATCCTGCGGCACTAGCTCCACAAGCTGGCGATGAAACTATTTCATTTAAAAATGTGTTTACGGGCGGTCAGTTGGTTCAATCTGATCCACCGGCTTCGACAACAACTACGACAACAACGGGAGGTACAGCCCCAGCAACTGCCCCAGCAGCGCCAACCACGGCAAATGGCGGGACAAGTGCAACAGCTGCGCCGAGCACGCCAACAACACCTGCGCCGAGTACGCCCGCTCCCTCTGAAACTGTTTTACAGGTCGAATCTTTGCCGACATCATCTGCCGAAGCGCAAGAAGATATTGTTTCAACATTTTCGATTAATAAAACAGCAGGAATTTTGACTGTGTTTGCACCAGCCTCAGTTCAGAAAAAAGTAGCAGATTATTTATCCCAAATTAAAAGCGCTGTGTCGCAACAGGTTTTAATTGAAGCAAAAGTTTTAGAAGTACAATTAAACGATGAATATTCAAATGGTATTGATTGGTCGATCGTATCAAAATCATTAGGTGGGATTGATCTGATTAACTTTAATTCGGATAGAGGAATTACAGATACGGCCAGTTCTTCAATACGTATTGATGGCGCGGGCGTAACTGCCGTCATTGATATGATTTCGCGCTTTGGTACAGTCAAAGCATTGGCGAGTCCGCGCGTTACCGTGTTGAATAATCAATCGGCTGTTTTAAATGTTGCCGAAAATCGTGTGTTCTTTGAATTCGATGTGGAGCGTGAAGACGGTCAAGATGGTGAGCCAGATACAATTACAATTGACTCTGAATCGCGCACAGTTCCTGAGGGCGTATTGATTAACGTTATGCCGTCAATTGATACCGCAAATGGTATGGTCACAATGCAGGTTCGCCCAACGATTTCGCGTATTGTCGATGAGGTGAATGACCCATCCGTAGCCCTTACTTTGGCGCAAGCGGGTATCACTGATAGCAGTATTCAGAATCTTGTCCCCGTGGTTAGTGTCAAGGAAATTGATACGGTCGTGCGAATGGAATCGGGCGAGGCTGTTGTCATGGGCGGTTTGATGGAAGATGATACTACAGGAACACAACGTGGTGTTCCTGTTGCTAACGAAGTGCCAATTTTGGGTAATTTATTTAAGACACAAGATAATTCGGTACGTAAATCAGAGTTTGTCATTTTCCTTCAGGCTACGATTTTGAACAATCCATCGGATTCCGTTCATAATACCGATAAAGATATTTATCGTACTTTTGGTCAAGATCGTCGCCCATTTAAAATGTAATCATATGAATTGAAGTTACATTGGAGAGTGTGAAACATGAATTTTGTATTGACGCGTTATGTGCTCAAGGCCGCAGGACGAGATAAATTATTTTTATCAATGTTTTTAGCGGTCGCTTTGGCAATTGCTTTATCTATTTTTACATCTTCATCCGCAGTTACCGAAAAAGCTCAATTCTCATTAGTATATATTGGTGGATCATTGCGATTATTGGCAATAGCGGGTTTAAGTCTGTTTGTTATTTTCTTTGTGCGCCGTTCATTTGAAGCGCGCGATGTCGAATATTTATTAACGCGGCCGATATCGCGCATTTCATTTATTCTTTCACACATGATCGCCTTTTCATTATTGGCATTGGCAGTGGCGGCGATGGTATCATTCTCGGTTCTGTTATACGCATATCGCGTTGATCAGATTAATATGGGTACATTTTTATGGCTCGCAGGTATTGCAGGTGAATTATTTGTAATGGTTAATGTATCATTCTTTTTTGCCATGGTACTGACATCACCAGTTACAGGCACATTGGCTACATTAGGTTTTTACGTTCTTTCGCGGTTGATGGGGCAATTATTATCAATCGTGGGCGCGGGATTTACCCAATTCCCAGGATCAGAGATTATGGCGTCCGTATTAAAAATCATTTCGATGTTTATTCCACGGTTTGATTTGATGGCGCAAACATCATGGTTATTATATGGTGTTCAAAATGCCCTTGAAAATTATGGATTTATCGTGGCGCAAGCATTATTATTTACGGGCATGGTCATGGTGGCAACAATTATTGATTTTGTGAAAAAGCAATTCTGATATGTCAACAATCGCAATCAACAATAAGAACAGATATCATAACTTACTTTTATTTCTGATATTATTTGTTTTTTTGAATGTTTGTATCTGGCTCTATTCTCACAAACAAAAAATCATGTGGCCGAATGTGCCTGCGGCGC
>JBIICJ010000145.1:0-4334 GCA_044238965.1 Micavibrio sp.
AATGTTCAATAGAAAATTCCGAGTCGCAAACTTCGCAGACTAAATCTTCTTTGTGCATGATAGTCTCCTTCAAATAAAATGGGCAGGATTTGCTCCTGCCCTATTTATTCATCATTTATTCAAAGGTTACGCTTCACATGCCGCACAGTTCATGATGTCACGAACAAGTTGTTGTGCTGGGTTTGTTGAACGCTGATAGTAGAACGTCTTTACACCGAGTCTCCAGCCTTCAATGATAAGCGCGTTCACGTCCTTTGGTGACACATCTGGTGCAATCAAGAGATTGAGCGACTGCGCTTGGTCGACATACTTCTGACGGGCGGCTGCCTGCTGTACGATGCTAATGGGAGCAATCTCAGAGAAAGTCTTAAACACATCCTTTTCAGTTTGAGTAAGGAAGTCGAGATGCTGAACTGAGCCACCGTGTTGTAGAACAGACATCCAAGTCTCGTCGTCATTCTTGCCATGTGCTTCGAGGACAGTCACAAGGTATGGGTTCTTGTAGGTGAACTTGCCCTTTGCGAGGTCCTTTGTGAAATAATTCGACGCAAGCGGTTCGATCGAAGGTGATACCTGACCAAGTATAAAACTGGATGAAGTAGTAGGAGCAATAGCACAACGAGTAAGATTGCGTACACCATATCCAAGTAATCCTTCTGGTTCACCATATTCAAGAGCGAGTTCTTTTGATGCTGCAAGCGAACGGTCATCAATAAACTTCGAGATTTTGATTGACAACATATGAGCATCAAACGACTCGAACGGAATCATCTTTGATTGAAGATACGAGTGCCAACCAAGTTGCCCAAGACCAAGTGCTCTCCAATGACGAGCAAACCTGTTCGATGGCTCCATATACTTCAAGTCGTCAGTTTTTTCAATGTATTCTTCCATGACTGCATCGAGGAACCAGATCATAACTTCGACTGCATCGGTATGAACCCACTCATCAAACGTCAAAAGGTTCATTGAAGCAAGGTTACATACAAATGACCAATCACGAGAAGAAGGCAAGGCAATCTCCGAGCAAAGGTTCGAAGCCCAGATCGGAATGTTCTTGTCCTTCAAGACCTGTGGTTTATTGTTGTTCACAGTATCGGTGAAGAACAGATAAGGGTAACCAGTTTCTTTGCGCTTACGAAGAACGCGGGCCCAAACTGTACGTTTATCCGGATCACCTGCGATCATCTCTTCCATCCACTTGTCAGTGATGGTTACGCCCATCGATACATTTTGGATTGGACTACCGACTTCACGGATATCGAGGAACTCCATAATATCTGGATGTTCAATTGGAAGATAAGCTGCAAATGAACCGCGGCGGGTAGAACCTTGGCTGATTACATCAACACCGGTATCCCACAACGCCAAATAATATGCTGGGCCATTCGCTTTCCCATTTGCCCCGCCCTTAATGTCAGTGCCGCGTGGACGAATTGATCCTAAGTATCCAGAAGTACCAGCACCAAGCTTACTCTGTGTGCATACTTCACCAAACTTGTCGAGGAAGCTTTCGACCGAGTCCTCGATGTATACGCCATTACACGAGATCGGAAGACCCTTTTTCGTACCAAAGTTCGACCAAACCGGTGAAGAGAGCGAGTAGAATCCGCGACTCATGTAGTCGTAAAACTTATCTGCAAATCCTTCCTTGTCGAGGATACGCTCAGCTGCCTTTGCGATCTCGCGAACTCGCTCCTCAACAGTCATGTTTCCATCAATATAACCTCTCGAGAGGAAGGTGCGAGAGTCTTCGTTTGCCCATTCAAATCCCATGTTGTTCTCCTTAGAATAAATCGTCTGCTGTAATTGCTGTACCTTTAGAATATTCAACTGGTCTCTTTTGGAAGAAGTCAGTCATATTCGTACCATATAGTTCTTCATCAAACCAATGGGTTTTCTTTACAAGTTCAGCGTCATATACGATAGCAGAGGAATCAAATCCAATTTGATCGATTGATTCTTTCATACGCTTAGCGATAAAGGCTTTCAAGATAGATGCATCAAGACCGGGAGCTGAGTATTGACCCATGATCCAATCGATTACTTTCGACTCAGCTTTCAACGAGTCGATGCACTCATGCTCAATACGCTTCTGAAGTTCTTCGTCAAAGAGTTCAGGGTATTCTTCGCGAAGGGTGTTGATGATCTTGATACCAACTTGAGCGTGCAGCATCTCTTCGTTACGAGTGTATTGTACTTGCTGAGCACAATCCTTCAGAACAGCTTTGTTGCGATTAAAGTGCATGATGATATAGAACTGAGAAAACAAAGATACGTTTTCAACGAACAACGTGAAGAGAGTGATAGCGTAGATGTACTGCTTCTTAGCGTCGTTCTTGTAATGTTTTTGAAGATATTTACGAAGGTAGTCTACACGACCTTTGATGACTGCTTCATTTAGGTTCTCTTCAAACACATGGGTTAGATGAAGAACGTCAAGAAGCTTTTCGTATGCGAGGTTGTGAATCACTTCAGAGTTCGCCATAGCAAAGCCAAGGTCACGAAGTGATGGGTGTGGAAGGTTCTTACCGAGATCAGCCCAGAAAGTTTTCACCGCGACTTCAATCTGACCGATTGCCGATAGCGTTTTAACAATAACCTCACGTTCTTGTTCAGTTAAATCAGTCTTAAACTGTGAGTAGTCAGACCTGAAGTTGAACTCATCAGGAGTCCAGAATCCTTGCCAGATCGCGTCAATGAACTGTTTAGTCCATGGATACAAATCCGGTTTACGTGAAATTTGTTCTTCAAATAACATTTATTCCTCTTTCTTATTTTTCTTATACGGCCATCTGAGCTTTAAGCGATTCCATCGGATCATACCCAACTAATTCAAAGTCAGAGACGCACAACGTCCTGATGCTGTCAACGTCAAGTGACTGCAATTCTGGCATTTTGAGAGTAGGTAGTTTTCGAGGAGTTCGCTTAAGTTGTTCACGTACTACATCTTCATGAGTACTATATATATGCGCGTCACCTATGGTATGTACCAAATATGCCACTTCAAGGGAACAAATTTTAGATATCATGTGTGTAAGTAAAGCATAACTTGCGATATTAAATGGAACACCTAGGAACATATCAGCAGACCTCTGATATAGATGGCAACTCAGTTTACCGTTAACAACCCGAAACTGCGAGAGTACGTGACAGGGTGGTAGTGCCATTTCGGCGGTTTGTAGAGGGTTCCATGCTGAAAGGATAATTCTTCTTGAGTCAGGGTTGGTTTGTATCTGTCTGATAACGTCTGAGATCTGGTCTCCACTCTGGACGTTGTTGAAGTTACGCCACTGTGCTCCATAGACTGGGCCAAGCTCTTTGGTGTACTCATCGTTGTAGTATCCAAGAGTCTTCCCTTGAGTGTTGGCATTGGCGGTCCAAATTGTCTGTTTGCCGACAAGATCAACTCGGTGTCTGTCATACGTAATCTCTGCAAGCCGTCGTTCATCGGTGCTTCCTTCTAAAAACCACAACAGTTCACCGACTACTGCTCTCCAAGCCAACCGCTTCGTAGTAACAGCCGGAAAACCTTCTCTAAGGTCAAACCTCATCTGATAACCAAATACTGAGCGAGTGCCTACTCCTGTGCGATCAGTACAAACTTCTCCGTTCTCAAGAACATATTGAAGAGCATCATGGTATTGTTTCATTTACGACTCCAAACACTAAAAGAACACAAAGTATCATTCTTACTATCAATTAGTCGAATGAAAGGCTTGAGTTGTTCAGGATCTAAAAATGTGTCGCAGCCATAAGATTCTTTAAACTTAGTCAAGTACAGTCTCTCGCAGTATGGTAGCATCTGCTTGTAAATATTGCCACCTCCAATAATCCAGATGTTTCTATTCGCGTATTCCATCTGAAGGTTCTGTAGCATCGTGGGTGTTTCTGCTTCTGATACATCATATGCTAAGTCAGGAATTCCGTTCAACGCCGAAACATTTTTACTCAAGATAACATTGACGCGTTTTGGAAGCCGCATGCATCCAATCGATTGCCATGTCTTTCTGCCCATGACGACAACATCATTGATTGTATTATCGCGGAACCATCTCATATCTTCTGGGTGGTAGGGCCATGGCAACCCACCATTTTTACCGATACCATGTTCGGTATCACACGCCACAATAGCATTGATCATAATCACCTCATCTCTAAGTACCTTATATCTATAAGATCCAGAATCCATACTATCACACATGATGATAATGTCAACTTATAAATATGAGGTGTAATACACAGTGTAACCTTTGACCTATACCATGATTTTATAATCAAACAGAAAGGATAGGTCTATGAAAACAGGACTCTTAGACATGTACAAATACCTA
>JBIICJ010000031.1:0-19886 GCA_044238965.1 Micavibrio sp.
ATATCGTCCAAAGCCATGGAAATGATCCCTATGTGAATAAGCTTAATGTGGTCACAACTCTATCGAACCCCATCCGCCATGGTCAAGTTTTACAGGATGTTTTCCACCTAAAAGATTGTCTAAATTGGATTTTCTGTGATCGGGCGTTAAAAACACGGCAATCATGAGGGAAAAACAGCCCCAAATAGTTGAATTACGGTTGAATTTACGGGCGGGGCTTGGTATCCACACATAAACCCCAACCTGATAATGGATTTTAGATATGACCCTTGCCCAAAAGATTATGAATAGCCCCAACAATCTTCCCGAACGTCACATGGCCAATGCCATCCGCGCGCTCGCTATGGATGCGGTTGAGGCGGCAAAATCGGGTCATCCAGGGATGCCAATGGGTATGGCAGATGTCGCGACTATTTTATTCCGTAATCATTTGAAATTTGATGTCACAAACCCAACATGGGCTGATCGCGATCGTTTTATTTTATCCGCTGGTCACGGATCAATGTTGATTTATGCATTGGGGTATTTGTGCGGGTATGAAAAAATGACACTGGATCAAATTAAAAATTTCCGTCAAATGGGCGCACTGACCGCAGGCCACCCCGAAGTCATGCCAGAGGTTGGCATTGAAATGACCACAGGTCCTTTGGGACAAGGCGTTTCCACCGCGACAGGTTTTGCATTATCCGAACGTATTTTGAATGCACGCTTTGGTGATGAATTGGTCAATCATTATACATACGTGATTGCATCGGACGGTGATTTACAAGAAGGTATCAGCCATGAATCATGTTCACTCGCAGGTCATTTAAAACTCAATAAATTGATTGTTTTATGGGATGATAACGGCATTTCCATTGATGGATCGACCGAATTATCATTCACCGAAGATGTGTTGAAACGTTATGAAGCATACGGCTGGGATACAATGCGCATTGATGGTCATGATTTCGCGCAAATTGATGCGGCAATCACAAAGGCAAAAACAAATTTAAAACCAACATTGATTGCATGCAAAACAACCATTGGTTACGGCGCGCCAACCAAAGCAGGTACATCATCGTCACATGGATCGCCACTGGGTGCCGACGAAATCAAGGGCGCGAAAGCGGCCTATGGTTGGGAACATGGCCCATTTGAAATCCCGCAAGATATTTTAAATGAATGGCGCGGTATTGGCGTGGCGAACAAAGGCGCGCGCGAACAATGGGAACAACAATTAAAATCATCCGATAAACGCGCGGAGTTTGAAGGGGCACAAAATAACGATGTATCAGCGCAAACTAAAAAAGCTGTGGCGGATGCATGTAATTATTTCCTTACAGAAAAACCAAAAATGGCAACACGTGCGACATCGGGCAAGGTATTGGAATATTTAGTCGCGGCTTTGCCGCAATTGGTTGGTGGGTCTGCCGATTTAACGGGATCAAATCTGACCAAGGTCAAGGGCCCTGCGGTAATCCAAGCCAGCACAAATTACCAAGGTCAATATGTGTATTACGGCGTTCGTGAACATGGTATGGCGGCGATTATGAACGGCATGGCACTTCATGGTGGTACCATTCCTTATGGCGGTACATTTATGCAATTTACTGATTATTGCCGTCCATCCATTCGTTTGGCGGCGCTCATGAAACTTCGTTCAATTTTTGTGATGACGCATGATTCAATTGGTTTGGGCGAAGATGGCCCAACACACCAACCTGTTGAACATTTGGCGGCGATGCGCGCCATTCCGAATTTGTTGGTGATGCGTCCGTGTGATGGTATTGAAACGGCAGAATGTTGGCAGATAGCGCTTGATAATCAAACACGTCCGAGTGTTTTGGTTTTATCACGTCAAAATTTACCAACCGTGCGCACAAACGCGAATGAAAATTTATGTGCCAAAGGCGCGTATGTAATTTCACCCGCATCATCAGCACCTGCAAAAGTTGTGATCATGGCAACAGGTTCGGAAGTTGAAATTGCCTTGAACGCGCAAAAAACATTGGAAGCAAATGGCACACCAACACAAGTCGTATCCGTTCCTTCATTTGAATTATTCGCGGCACAGGATGCGGCATATAAGGCATCTGTCTTGGGCGGCGCGGGCACAATCCGCGTGGGTTGTGAGGCCGCGATCCGCATGGGATGGGATTCCTTAATCGGCACAGATGGCATTTTCATCGGCATGAACGGTTTTGGTGAATCTGCCCCCGCAGATCAGCTTTATAAGCATTTTGGTATCACAGCCGATGCGATTGTAAGCGCGGTACAGGCAAAGTTATAAAACCCTAGAAGTTTCCAGGCTTTCATTCTATATATAATGCGGATGCTGTGCGGTGCGACAGGAGCCACATATCCCACTGACCGATAATCGTTCGCGACGGGAGCTGTCCCTGACAAGATCTTGGTCTTGTTATATGGTGCCCACCTTATTGTAAGGGTCACCGCGGATTTTTCGTTCCATCGGCCAGCATGGCATCCACTTTTATTTTTTTTCTTTCCGTAGGATTTTTGTCGTGTCCGAAGCTAAACAATCATTGCGCATTATGGCACGTGATTTTCGCAGAAAAATTGATGTTCATCCTGATTTGGCAGAATTAGCTGCACAAAATTTTATCGAAAAATTTTTATCAGATAAAAAAAAATCTATTGCCGTTTATATGACGGCAGGATCAGAAATTGATATCTATCCATTGGTCGAACAATTATGGGCGCGGGACGTGCGTGTATTATTACCATGCGTTGATACTGATCGCATTTTGATATTTCGCGTATGGAATAAGGACTCTGCTCTCATGAAAAATAAAATGGATATTTTTGAACCAGATAAAAATTCTGAAACCGTCATGCCAGATATTATGATTGTTCCGTTGCTGGCATTTGATCAACAAGGCTATCGTTTAGGCCAAGGTGGCGGTTATTATGATGCGACCATTGCATCATTACGGACACAGAATGCGCCATGCATTTATGTGGGGTATGCCTATGCTGAACAGGCCGTTTTATTGGCTTTGCCGCGCGAAGTGCATGACCAAAGGCTTGATTTTGTGGTGACTCCGCAAAAGATATTTGATTTCCGCGCCTAAACCGCCTAAACAATCTTCATGAGATTAGTTTTTTTAGGTGATATTTCAGGGCGCACAGGGCGCGATGCCGTTGAAACACATTTGCCCCGTATCAAAGACGAATTAAAACCCGATTGTTTGATCATTAATGTTGATAACGCCGCGCATGGTTTCGGTGTGACGGGAAAAATTTGTGATGATTTGTTTGCGATGGGCGCGCATGTTTTAACTGGCGGTAATCACATTTGGGATCAACGCGAAATTATTCCATACATCGACAAACAACCAAAATTATTGCGCCCGCAAAATTATCCTGATGGCACAATTGGCAAAGGTTTTGCCGTTCATGAAACATCGAATGGTCAAAAAGTGCTCGTGATACATGTGCTGGGGCGCGTGTTTATGGATTTGATGGATGATCCATTTTTGTGCATTGACCGCATTTTAAATCAATATCGTTTGGGGCAAAATGTGCATGCGATTTTTGTTGATGTGCATGCAGAGGCAACGAGTGAGAAAATGGCACTCGCCCATTTTCTTGATGGGCGCGTAACGGCGGTTGTAGGAACGCACACACATTTGCCAACAGCGGATGCGCAAATTTTAAATAAAGGAACATCATTCATGGGTGATGCGGGCATGTGCGGCGATTATAATTCGGTGATTGGTGTCAAACCTCATGTACCTGTGACGCGCTTTACGCAAAAATTATGTTTTGAAAAAATGAGCCCTGCCGAAGGTGAGGGAACTGTGTGCGGTGTTTTCATCGAAACCGATGATAAAACAGGATTAACAAAACGCATTGAACCCATTCGTTTGGGTGCGCGTTTATCAAATACAATGCCTGTTTTATAGGGTTTTTATTCATTTCTGGGCTTGGCGACTCAGGGTGCGCGTGCTAAAAAAATCCTATGGCTGGACATTCCAAATTCAAAAACATTATGCATCGCAAAGGCGCCCAAGACGCTAAACGCGCGAAAATTTTTACAAAAATTGGTCGTGAGATAACCGTAGCGGTTCAGGTCAGTGGGGCTGATCCATCGGCGAACCCACGTCTGCGTGTTGCGCTTGCCGCCGCGCGTCAAAATAACATGACAAATGACCGTATTAAAAAAGCGACTGATGCAGGTTTGGGCGTTGGTGATACATCAAACTATGTTGACATTCGTTACGAAGGTTATGGTCCATCAGGCGTTGCGATTATTGTCGAAGCATTGACCGATAATAAAAACCGCACGGCATCCGAAGTACGTTCTGCCTTTTCAAAATATGGTGGCAATTTGGGCGAAACAGGTTCGGTTAATTTTATGTTCGATCGTATTGGACAAATTTTATACCCCACCCAAAAAATGAAATTTGATGATGTTTTTGAGGCGGCAGTCGAAGTCGGCGCCGATGATGTGATCGAAGATGAGGAACATTTTGAAATCACCACATCACCTGCCGAGTTTTTATCAGTACGTGAGGCGTTGGAACAAAAATTTGGCGCACCTGAAAAGGCCGACGTGATATGGAAGCCAAACGTGATGGCGGATATTTCCGAGGCCGATGCAGAATCGGTGATCAAATTGATCGAGGCGCTTGAGGATAGCGACGATGTACAAACTGTTACATCGAATGCGGAAATTTCAGGTTGATGCGCGTTCTGGGGATCGATCCAGGTTTGGGGCATACAGGGTGGGGCGTGATTGACCATGTGGGGTCAAAACTAACCTTTGTTGCGGCGGGGATCATCCATTCCGATACCAAGGCCGACATGGCGGAGCGTTTAAAATACATTCATGATGAAATGAATAAAATCATTACCTTATACGTGCCAATTGAAGCAGCAATTGAAGAAACTTTTGTAAATACTAATGCAAAATCATCATTAAAATTGGGGCAGGCAAGGGGTGTTGCCATGCTCGTACCCGCGCTTCACGGCATTCCAGTTGCGGAATATGCCACCAATATGGTTAAAAAATCTGTGGTTGGGTCGGGTCATGCTGATAAAACACAGGTCCAGATGATGATTAAAATGCTGCTTCCAACTTGTGGAGAAGTGGGCGCAGATGCCGCAGATGCCTTGTCTGTGGCCATTTGTCATGCCCATCATAGTCAAACACGCAACTTGATTCTGAAAAAAGTTTAAAATCCATGTTTGCCAAGCTTACGGGCATTGTTGACAGCACTGAATCTGACTCCGTCATTTTGGATGTAAATGGCGTGGGGTATCACGTGTTTGCGAGTGCGCGTACTTTGTCACAATTGGGCGGAAATGGCGCGCGCGTATCATTGATGATCGAAACGCAAGTGCGCGAAGACCATATTCATTTATTTGGATTTTCATCGCGCGATGAACGTGAATGGTTTCGATTGCTTACATCTGTGCAGGGCGTAGGCGCAAAGGCGGGGTTGTCTATTTTATCTGCATGTCCAGCTGAACGATTGATGATTGTTATTGCATCAGGCGATGCGCAATCATTGCGCGCGGCGGATGGTGTGGGGCCAAAACTTGCCACACGTATTGTGACCGAATTAAAAGATAAAGTTGGCAATTTAACCTTGGGCGCTGTGGCACAAGCACCGAAAACACAAAAAACAAAAACTGAAAAAACCGCTGAACCACAGGCGGTTGTGACATCTATTGATCCTGATGTCATTTCGGCGTTGATCAATTTAGGTTATGCGCGCGCGGATGCATTCCAAGCGGTTGTCGCCGCAAAACAAAAAGCAAATGACAATGATCAAAATGATTTATCGGCGATGATACGCCTTGCCTTGAAAGAATTATCATCATGAAATTGAATGAATTATCACCGCAAAATTTTGAAGACGAAGTGGGCGATGAAAATGCCATCCGCCCGCAACGATTACATGAATTTGTCGGACAAAAAGATTTAAAAGATAATTTAAAAGTTTTTATTGAATCGGCAAAATCACGCGGTGATGTTCTCGACCATGTATTGTTTTTTGGCCCGCCTGGTTTGGGCAAAACAACATTGGCGCAAATTGTTGCCAAAGAATTGGGCGTTGGATTTCGCGCAACGTCAGGCCCCGTGATCGCGCGGGCAGGTGATTTAGCCGCGATTTTAACGAATTTACAGCCTCATGATGTGTTATTTCTTGATGAAATTCATCGCCTGAATCCCGCAGTAGAAGAAATTTTATATCCTGCAATGGAGGATAGGAAATTAGATTTAGTGATCGGCGAAGGGCCTGCGGCACGCACAGTACAAATTGATTTGCCGCCATTTACATTAATTGGCGCGACCACGCGTTCGGGATTGCTCACCAATCCACTTCGTGATCGTTTTGGGATTCCACTTCGTTTGGAATTTTATCATGATGATGAATTGACATTGATCGTTAAACGTATTGCCAAGATTATGAACATGAATATTTCTGATGATGGCGCCGAAGAAATCGCGAAACGATCACGCGGTACGCCGCGTTTGGCAGGGCGTTTAACACGCCGCGTACGTGATTTTGCATCGGTGGCACAGGCACAAATCGTTACGCGCGCCGAAGCGGACGAAGCCTTACGCCGCCTTGATGTCGATCAAAAGGGATTGGATGGTATGGACAGAAAATATCTACGCACCATTGCTGAAAAATATAATGGCGGGCCCGTCGGCGTTGAAACATTATCGGCGATATTGGCCGAACAACGTGATGTGATCGAAGACGTTGTGGAACCATTTTTATTGCAACAGGGGTTCATTCAACGCACGCCGCGCGGGCGCGTTTTATCAGCCGAAGGATATCGTTATATGGGGCTTCGTGTTCCCGCCAGTTCAGCCACAAATTTATTTGATGAGTAATGTGAATCAAATGACCGAATCTGTTCATGAATTTCCCATTCGAATCTATTACGAAGATACTGATGCGGGCGGCATAGTTTATTATGCTAACCACCTGAAATTTGCCGAGAGGGCACGAACCGAGTTTTTACGCTCGCTAGGCTTTGAAAATTCTACTTTTATTCGCGAAAATGGCACGTTTATAGTTGTCAGAAGCCTTTCCGCCGACTACATTAAGCCTGCGCGATTGGATGATTTGGTTACGGTCAAAACCTCAATTAAATCGCTCTCTGGCGCGTCCTTTGATTTGTTACAAATCATTACCAAAGGTGAAGATATTTTATTCAAAATGTCGGTTACGTTGGTGACGATGAACATTGCGGGATCTCCCGTCAGATTGCCCGCGATATTAAAGGACGAATTTTCAAAATTTTTATTTAAGAAGTGAGTTAATAGACAAAATGACATCCACACCCGAAACCGCCACCACCCCTGTTTCATCTGATGCGTTAACTTCCACTGTTGAAGGCGCGGCCCCCGCAGTTGTGCATGATTTGTCAGCATGGGGCTTATTTATGCATGCTGACTTGATTGTAAAATCTGTGATGATCGGATTGGTGTTTATGTCCGTATGGTGTTGGACCATTATTTTGCACAAACGCGCGATGTTAAAAAAATTAAATCGCCGTGCTGATAAATTTGAAGATGCATTTTGGTCGGGCGAGCCAATGGATAAATTATATCAACGCGTAAAGAAAAGCCCTACAGACCCATTATTAGCAACGTTTTCAGCAGGTATGGAAGAATGGCAGGCGGGTATTGCCGCGGGCATTCCATCAGCAGAATCAATTCAGGCATCATTAAAACAACGCGTGGAACGCGCCATGTCGCTCGCAATTGTGCGTGAGATGCAGGCACTCGAACGCGGTATGACATTTTTGGCGACCACTGGTTCAACGGCAACCTTTATTGGTTTGTTTGGAACAGTGTGGGGGATCATGAATTCATTCACTGCGATTGCGAGTGCGAATAACACATCGCTTGCGGTTGTCGCGCCCGGTATTGCCGAGGCATTATTTGCGACCGCGATTGGTTTGGTTGCGGCTATTCCTGCGACGGTTGGGTTTAACGTGTTTTCAACGCAACTCAGTCGTTATGCCGATCGTTTGCAAGGTTTCGCAACCGAATTCACCACCATCATGTCGCGTCATTTGGATAACACAGACCGCAGTGGTAACGCGGGTCGTCGGGTGGCATAATATGGGCATGGGATCATCGCAAAACCGCGGGTCTGGCGGACGGAAATATACACCAATGGCGGAAATTAATGTCACGCCGTTTATTGACGTGATGTTGGTATTGTTAATCGTATTTATGGTCACCGCACCATTATTAAATGCGGGCGTGCAGATTGATTTACCCAAATCAGATGCTGCCGCGATTCATGATGATAATGATAAACCCATTGAAGTATCTTTTGATAAAGAGGGGCAAATTTATTTAGGCGAGCAAGTTGTAACACGTGATGAATTGATCACGAAATTATCTGCGCTTGCCAATAATGATGTTGAAAAACGTATTTTCATTCGCGCCGATCAAAATTTACCTTATGGTGATGTGATGGGTGTGATTGGGTTGATCAACAAAGCCGGTTATCGCAAGGTCGCGTTAATCTCAAACCCATCTGGGTCATCACGTAATTAATTTTATTTTCATTGGGTCGTATCGCACATGGCCAAGCCAAAGGACAAAAAAACAATTATCTCGCCCATGAAGCGACCAATGACAGTTTCATTGGTTGTGCATGGGGCGTTGTTATTAGTGATGATTTTTGGCTTGCCCTATTTTCAAAAAGATATGGAGATTGTGGAACCTGTGCCGATTGATTTGGTTGCGGATGTATCTGAATTGACATCAACCAATAAACCACCTGTAAAAGCGCAACCTGTCGAAAAGCCAAAGGAAGAACCTCCGCCACCAAAGGAAGAACCACCAAAGCCTGAGCCGCAAAAAGAACAGCCTAAGCCCGAACCAAAACCACCTGAGCCCGTGAAGGAAGAACCAAAAATTGTTCAACCCGAAGAGAAGGTCGATGAATTAGGTGAATTAGAGAAAAAAGATCCGCCAAAGGAAAAACCCAAACCTGAAGAGCCGAAACCTGTTGAAGATCAAAAGGATTTTGACTCGCTTCTCAAAAATTTATCCGATGAAAAGCCAGAACCAGAATCTGAGAATACCGAAGAGTCTGATTTGATGACCGAACCATCACCAACGCCGAATGTATCACGCGTATCTGATACATTATCTATGTCAGAAATGGATGCGCTTCGCCAACAATTGGCAGGATGTTGGAATATTATGGCGGGCGCAGAAAATGCGCAAGATTTGGCTGTTGAGGTGAGGGTTGTGATTAACCAAGACCGTAGTGTGGCCTCGGCTGAAATTGTTGATAAAGCCCGTTATGCGAATGACACATTTTTCCGTACAATGGCAGAAAGTGCCATTCGCGCTGTAAAAAATCCACGCTGTTCCCCTTTGCGCTTACCGCCTGATAAGTATAATCTGTGGAACAAGATGACCATCGTATTTGACCCCAAAGAAATGTTTTAAGGACATATCATAATGAAACATATTTTATTCTTTTTATCGTTCTTATTGTTGGCCTTGCCTGCGCGTGCCGAATTGCGCGTTGATGTGACGCGCGGTGTGTCTGAACCCATTCCGATTGCGATTACTGATTTTCAAAATAATGGATCGGGCAATGATTTAGATCGCCGTATTCCTGAGGTTATTCAAAATAATTTGGTCAATACAGGTTTATTCCGCGCGCTTGATAAGGCTAGTTTTATTCAAGACACATCGTCATTACAATCAAAAGTACGTTGGCCTGAATGGCAAGCGACTGGCGCGCAAGGTTTGGTCACAGGTGTGGTAAGCAAAGCCGCCGATGGTCGTACGCGCGTTGAATTTCGTTTGTTTGATGTATTTGGTCAAACACAAATGACAGGCATGGCATACATGACCACCACCGATAATTGGCGCCGTATCGCGCATATTATTTCTGATGAAATTTATAAACGTTTGACGGGTGAGGATGGTTATTTTGACTCGCGTATTGTCTATATTGCTGAATCTGGGCCTGCTACCGCGCGCGTGAAACGTTTGGCAATCATGGATCAAGATGGATTTAATCAACGTTATTTAACATCTGGTCGTGATTTGGTATTAACCCCGCGCTTTTCACCAAACCAACACATGATCGCCTATATGGCGTATGTTGGCGGTCAACCACGCGTAAATGTATATGATTTGGAATCGGGTCGCCAACAAGTATTGGGTAATTTTCCTGGTATGACATTTGCGCCGCGTTTTTCGCCCGATGGATCGAAATTGATTTTCTCACTCGCACAAAATGGAAATACTGATATCTACATCATGGATCTGCGAACAAAAAATAAACGTAAATTGACAGACTCACCCGCCATCGATACGGCGCCATCATTTTCACCTGATGGGTCACGGGTGACGTTTGAATCTGATCGTGGTGGCACGCAACAATTATATGTGATGTCTGCAGCGGGCGGCACTGCCAAACGTATTTCATTTGGTGATGGTCGTTATGCATCACCTGTATGGTCGCCGCGTGGTGATTTGATTGCCTTTACAAAAATGAGTAAAGGGCAATTTTACATCGGTGTTGTTCGTCCCGATGGATCAGGTGAACGTTTAATCACCAATGCCTATCACATGGAAGGCCCGACATGGGCGCCGAATGGTCGTGTGATTGCCTTCTTTAAAGAAGGTAAGGGACGAAGCGGCGTATATACAGTTGATTTAACAGGGTTCAATGAACGTCGTTTGAAAACATCAACTGATGCGTCTGATCCTGCATGGTCACCAATTAATCCATAATCGTTTTTTAAGGATGGAGTGTGAGCGGTTTAAACGCCGCGATCACGCGCGCATATACTTCACGTTTGAACGGTACGATTAAATCGGGAAGGGTGTTAATCTCAACCCATTTCCATTGTGTAAATTCAATTGGTTCATGCGCTGTAATATTTATTTCAGAATCATCGCCCGTAAATTTCATCGCAAACCATGTTTGTTCTTGGCCGCGATATTTTCCGCCCCATAATGTGCTGCTTAATTCGGGTGGCAGATCATATTTAATTGTCTTTGGCATTTGGGCGACGATCTCGGCATTTTTGACATTCGTTTCTTCGAATAATTCACGCCGTGCGGCAGTAATAATATCTTCGCCATCATCAACGCCCCCTTGGGGCATTTGCCATGCGCCACGGAAATTATGACGTTCGGCTGCGAAAACTAATCCATCTTTGTTGATTAAACAAATACCCACACAGGGACGATAAAGTGATGTCATTTTGGATTAATTATCAATGATAAAGGAATAAAAGTTTTTTGTGATGATTGGGAATCGTGAACCATAGATTCTAATTTTTGTAATGTACCCTTGGTGAGTGGCGCGATAATCGTATTTGATGTCGTTTGAATGGTATCTGAAATTTCTATGGAATGGTTTACGATACCACGTGCGGATAATGTATCATTGAATTGTTTATATGCCGCTTCGTTTTGCGTGAAAAGATTATTTTTATCGGTAATAATGCCTGTATATCCTGTGGCAAGGCCAAGAATGCTCAATAAATTTTTATTATTTTCTTCAAGAGATGCATTCATCAATAAAGTTTTAGGGCCTGTATCATTGGTTGCAAAGTTGGTTGGTTCTAATGGTACAAACAGCCATGCCTCAAATCCTTTGGCGCGTGCCGATGTAATAATTTTTTGAATATTATTGGCATAGGGTGATATAATAATATTTGTATTTTTGGGTAATGAATTTAGTGCCAATTCAGTTGCGCTATCCGATAAACCTATATCATATACAATCAGATTTATTTGTTGATCTGCGGTCGCGGATGTCGTGAAGGGTATGCGATACGCATCAAAAATAGTCTGGCCATCATCACGTTTGATCGGAAGAAAGCCATAGGTGGTTGATTCGTGAAAACCAGCCATCGCATCTTCGGCAACAATATCGGTTTGCGGAGCAGAATTCATATCGGTAATGTTCAATGATTTGACCGATAATGGTTTGCCTAAGGTTTCTGTTTTTGTAATTGGAATCTGTTTGGTATGGGGCAATATAACCGCGCCCATGACCAACATAATCGCGCTAAAACCCAATAAAGATAAGGAGGCGGTACGGAATGTATCAACATCCATCACACCGCCCAATTTATTGAGAGAGTTATTTATTGCGGTTCGCATATAAGGATACACCACGTAATAAATCAATCGCTCGGCCTAATTGATAATCATCTTTGGCTTCATCACTTAAACCATTTTTCTTTTCATCTTCTGATTTTTTATCTAATTCATCACGAATTTCTTTGGCATTGCTTTCGGACTTCTTAGAATCTTCTTCTTTAGCCTTCTTATCATCGCCATTTGGATTTGCTAACGCACCTTTCAAATCAGCTTCACCAAAGCGTTCTTCTTCGAAAGTTTCGAGTTTCGCCATTTCGACAATAATATCAGGTTCGATTCCTGTTGCCTGAATGGAACGTCCAGAAGGTGTATAATAACGCGCAGTCGTCAAACGCATCGCGCCACTTCCAGGAAGAGGCACAACAGTTTGCACCGATCCTTTACCAAATGATTTTGTACCGACAACGATGGCTCGGCGTTGATCTTGGAGGGCGCCCGCCACAATTTCCGCCGCCGATGCCGAACCACCATTAATAATCACGACCAACGGCAAACCATCGGTAATATCGCCTTTGGTGGCATTATCGCGTTTAATGTCTTGAGTATCGCGCCCACGCGTGGACACAATTTCACCTTTATCAAGGAATTGATCAGAGACAGCAATCGCTTGATCCAACAAACCACCTGGATTGTTGCGAAGATCGATAACGTACCCGATTAATTTATCGCCTTTTTCCTTTTTAATTTTTTCAACGGCGGATTGTACGGCATCCGATGTATTTTGGTTAAATGTGGTAATGCGAACATAACCAACGTTATCGGCCTCTAAACGCGAACGCACAGCCTGAATTTTAATCACATCACGTTTAATGTTGAATGTAAGAGGTTCAGCAACATTTTCACGACGAACGGTGAGTTTAATATTTGTGCCGACTTTGCCTCGCATTTTTTCAACTGCTTCGGATAATGACAAACCAACAATTGGTTTATCATCGAGAGAGACGATAAAGTCGCCTGTTTTGAGGCCAGCCTTTGCCGCAGGTGTTTCATCAATGGGGGATACAACTTTGACCAAACCTTCTTCCATGGTGACTTCGATACCCAAACCGCCAAATTCACCTTTGGTTTGTACGCGCATATCATCAAAATCTTTGGCATTTAAATATGATGAATGAGGGTCGAGCGAGCTCAACATACCATTGATCGCATATTCCATTAATTTTTCATCAGAGATTTCATCAACATATTGTGCACGTACGCGTTCAAATACATCACCAAATAAATTGAGTTGTTGATAGGTGACATAAGGATCCGTCGTCATTTTTGCGTCTGGATCTTTTTCATCTTCTGTTTTTGACCCATCAGATTTTTTTTCATCTGAGGTAACGGGCGCAGGCGTTTTGTTTTCCTCTTTGTCTTTTTTTATCTCTTGCGCGATGGCAAAGGGCGATACAACAACCGCCAATGCAATTAAAGACAAAACCCATTTGCTAGAGATAATTTTTGACATTTCAAATTCCTAAACGACGTAAAATAAATTAAAGACCCAGTTTTGAAGACGGATTGATCGGATCACCCTTATACCGCAATTCATAATATAAAACAGGGTTTGACCCACTGCCCATTTTGCCCAAAGGTTCGCCCGCATCAACGCGTTGCCCCTCCACTGTATCAATTCGCCCTAAACCTGCAATAAGGCTCATGTAATTATTTTTATGTTCTAACAGAATGATGGTGCCGTATTTTTTGAATGGCCCTGCATAGCGGATAACACCGCCCAGTGGAGCGACAACCACATTGCCTGCGCGCCCCGCAATGCGAATGCCCTTGCTGGTGGCGCCGATATCATCCTTTTGACCATAACCTGTACGGATAGCACCATTTAATGGCAGGCGACCATTGCCAATGGCGGGAAGGGATGCCAATTGGCGTTCTTCGCGATCTTCTTCGATTTTATCCTGTTTTTCACGGGCTTTGCGTTGTTCTTTGCTTTCGGCTTTGTTTTTCTTCGCGGCTTCGGCGGCTTTGCGTTTACGTTCGGCGCGTTTGCGCGCCGCGTCCTCTTTGGCTTTGCGTTGTTTTTCCTCAATTTTCCGTATTAATTCACGTAAATCTTTGGCTTCTTGCGATAATTTGGCAACTGCCTTTTGTTGATCTTTGTAATCGCTTTCAGTGTCGCGCATGGCCTTTTGACGAACGTCGAGAAGAGCTTCCATTTTGGCTTTCTCCTCGGCCAATTTTTGTGCCTCAAGGGTGAGGGATTGCCTATTTTCAATGAGCGAGGTTTCAACCCCATCCAATTCCTTTAATTGAACACGAAGCGATTCGGCTTGTTTGTGCAATTCGGGAACGATGGTTTTTAAAATAATGGCGGCTTGCGCGGTTTTAAGTGGTGCATCAGGCTTTGCCAATAATGCCTCTGTTGGCGTGCGGCGAATGCGCTCGAGTGCGGTAATTAAACCCGATAACTTTTCGCGATCAGCATTGAGCGAATTTAAAATACCCATCTTCTTTTTTTGAAGCTCGGTCATTTTGCCTTCGAGCTCACCCGTTGATTTTTCAAATTTTTGAACATCGCTGGTGGTTTTGATCAATGTTGATTTTAAACCATCGACATCTTTTTTCATGTCGCTAAATTTGGCTTTTAATTCCTCTTGTTTTTTTTGTTCCGAGGATATTTTTTTCTCAATTTCTTTTAAATCTTTGGATGAATTTTCGGCACGCGCGAATGTGGGCGCATATAAGACACCGATCAAAAAACTAAAGAGAAGGAAAGTGCGTAATATCATGGTCATTCTTTGTGGTAGGGGTGTCCCGCGCGGATTTGTTGCGCCCGATAAATTTGTTCGAGCAACATAACACGAACCAATTGGTGAGGCCATGTCTGAACACCAAAGGAAAGGGAATAATTCGCACGTTTTTTGATGTCATCACCCAAACCCGTTGCCCCGCCTATCACAAAACAAAGTTTGCTCTGGCCTTGTAATTCTAATTTTTCGATAAAATCGGCAAAGGCAATGCTTTTTAAACTTTGCCCGCGTTCATCCAAAATAACGCAATAGGAATCGGGCGGAATTTTTGACAATAGATATTTTTCTTCATCGGCCTTTTGCGCCGATTCAATATTTGTTTTGCTTTCGCCTTCATGGATGGTCAGAGGATATTTGATGCGTGATGCATAATCGGCGCATAGATCAAAATGCGCGCCTTTTTTAATACGGCCAATGGTAACAAGATCAATTTTCATGAGGAATACTCTAGTTTTAATAATATCTAGGGTCAAACAGGGGGAATTATAAAAATCTATTGACATAAAGTTTATAAACTATTATTGTCTCGTATATCTTATAGCCATAGTACAAAATAGGTGGAGAAAAATGAAAGAAGTCTTTAATTTTCAAGGCGTTATAACTCATGCACGTATCTTCCTATACGAAGCATTTACAGTCGCGCAGATGGATGTCGATAGTCAAAAGCGTTATCAACAACAGAAATCATTAGCGCTAGCTTTGTTAGAACTGCGGGCAACACCACTCCAGACTATGAATTTTAAAGCTAAAGTTTCAGTCACACATGTGGGCGATTTCCCAATTAATGCGAGTCCAGTCAATTTAGATTATTTTGAAAAAGCGGCGAGAGTTATCCAGCTTGGTGAAGAATTAGGATATAATTCACCTATGGCAAAAATTTTAGACCCACAAGCTTATGCTCGTCTACGTATTGGAAATATAGAAGGCGTTGATTCCCCTATTTTTTGGACAAATGAAATTTGCAAGAATTTCTCATGCGAACTTTATTGTGATAATCAGAAATTAAGTGACTCTTATAAAAGACTCAAACCGATATCAAAAAATGAATCGTTCAAACAATTTGCAGGAGGCATTTTGGGTGAAATGAAGCTTGATGCTATTTTAAGCGAAATCGCGAAAGAAAGCCCAGATTACAGATTTACAAAGCATCCACGACCACCTGCATTTATAAGTCCAAGATCGCCTTACGCACGATCAATTTAACAAGGTTAAACCAAAATAGTCTGTTTTTGTTTATGCCCAGAGGACGCAGCGTTTGTTGCGGTAATGGCCGCTATTGGATCCATCTTCCACATTTTTTCGATACCGTAAAATTCACGCACTTCGGGGCGGAACAAATGCACAATAATGTCGATGCAATCAACAATCACCCAATCGCCTTGGGCCGTGCCTTCGGTTTTAGCTTTGATGCCATGTTCGGCCAATTTTTCTTTGATTTTTCCTGCCAAGCCGACAACCTGACGTGATGAACGTCCGTTGGCAATAATCATATAATCAGCGAGGGGGGAGAGACCGCAAAGGTCAATGGTGTCGATGTCTTCGGCCTTGTTATCATCGAGAACTTGTTCGATGAGGGATTTCATCTGAGCAGATGTAAGGCCAATCCCGTTACGTGTGGTTGATGTCAAAGAGATCCGTTTCCTTTCGTTGATGGTGATTCCGCACCATATCTTTATTATACCCGAATTTGAGGGTTTGTTCAAACTAACTAAGCATAAATCATGCCATATTAGCGTTTTGCAGTGCGAAAACTGCGCAAATCAGTTGATGAAATATCGCGCAATGGTTCGCCAAATAACCAATAAATTTGACCTGCGCTAAGGTTAGCATTTATCCCTGAATTCAATGTGTTATGGGTTAATCCTGATTGACGGCGAAAGAAATTGGCGCGTACCAAACCATGATGCGTTGGGCGACCAACAAAGGCAAAGGGGATCATGTCGATAATTTCGCGCGCGTAATGCCATTTGTGAAATTCAAAGGCGATGTCGGTACCTGCGATCCAAATAAATTCTGTTTTGGAAAAATTGTTTTTTAATTGCGAGATTGTATCAAAACTTCGTACCGTGCCCATTTGGCTTTCAATATCGGTGATGACATGGCGCGGGTTATGCGCCGTTAAGTCACGGCATTGATCCATGCGCGTTGATAATGGCAATAAATCTTGCCCATGTTTAAACGGATTGCCCGTGCTGACCACCCACCATACGGCATCAAGATTTAAATATTTCATCGCAACTTCGGCGGCGTGAACATGCCCTGTGTGTGCAGGATTAAACGATCCACCCAAAAGTCCCACGCGCATATGTGACCATAAAAAAGGAGAGCGAAGATGTGGAGGTGAAAACATCGTGGGTATGATTGTATCAGACGGGGCGCGTCTGTCCATTTCCTTTGACGATATATTTGTATGTGGTGAGTTGTTCAAGCCCCACGGGCCCGCGCGCGTGAAAACGCCCTGTGGCGATACCTATTTCAGCGCCCATACCAAATTCACCGCCATCGGCAAATTGGGTGGAGGCGTTATGGATGATAATGGCGCTGTCGATTTTGTTTAAAAATTCTGTAGCGGCATTTGCATCATCGGTGATGATCGCATCGGTATGGTGTGATCCGTAATGATTGATGTGATGTATGGCATCGTTGATATCGTCAACATATTTTACGGCGCATTTTGCCGCCAAATATTCGGTGCGCCAATCATCATCGGTGGCTGCGCCAATACGCGCATCCAATTTTTGAATATCATCATCGCCAACCAATTCGCACCCCGCATCAATTAACGCCGATAAAATCATTTTTATTTTCATTGCATCAAAATTGCGATCAATTAAAATAGTTTCGGTGGCACCACAAACACCTGTGCGGCGCATTTTGGCATTTATACAAATATCACGCGCCATATCGGCATTGGCGGCATGATGAATATAGGTATGGCAAATACCGTCTAAATGCGCAAAGACAGGCATTTTTGCCTCATTCATCACACGTTCGGTCAGGTTTTTGCCGCCGCGCGGAATAATCACATCAATTAATCCCACGGCGGATAACATATCACCAACCAAGGCGCGATCAGTTGAATTGACAAAGCCAACCGCATCGGTGGGGATATCAAATGTTTGTAATGAATTGATCAATAAATCATAAAGCATTTTTGATGTGTGAAAACTTTCACTTCCACCACGAAGTATACATACATTGCGTGATTTTAATGACAGGCATGCGGCATCAACCGTAACATTTGGGCGCGATTCATAAATAATACCAAGCACACCAAGCGGAACCGACACGCGGGATATGTTTAACCCATTTGGGCGATCCCATGAGGCGAGTGTTTTATTAATAGGTGAGGGAAGGTTGGCAATGTCATGTACGGATTGCGCAATGGATTGCACACGTGCGGGCGTTAATGTTAAACGGTCGATCATCGCGGGGGATATATTTTTGTCCTGCGCCGCCAGAATATCGGTTTGATTGGCCTGTAAAATTTCACGTTGGGAAATTAATAAAGCATCAGCAAAATGATGGAGTGATTTTACAAGTACGTCTTCATCCACCGCCATTAAATACGGTAGAGATGATTTTGCCTGTGATGCGAGAGTTTGTATCAAATCACCCATGATGATTTGTACCATGGGTAACCGAAATGATCAATTTAGTTGATCAGAAACTTTGCGGATAGATTGATCAACAAGGTTCGATGAACGGGTTTGATCCATTTTTTGGGTGATAATTTCAGCCGTTGCCGACATCGCCAATTCCGCCGCATATTTGCGAATATCGTCACGCGCTTGGTCTTGCATGCGGACAATGCGTTCTTTCAGCATTTGTTCACGGCGCGCCATGCTATCTTCGAATTCAGCGTCTAATTTTGCTTGGATAGATTTGGCTTGTGCTGTTGCATCGGTCAAAATACGATCCGCTTCGATTTGTGCATTTTTTTGTTTATCTTGGTATTGCGCCAATAATTCTAATGCCTCAGTACGTAGACGATCAGATGTTTCAATTTCATCACGAATTTTGGCAATTTTTTCATCCAATGATGCGATGATCATTTTACGTCCGAGCACAAAGGCAAGCACAACAAATAATGCAAATGAAAACGCGACCCATAACGTTGCATCATGTAAAATAAGATCCATCATGGTTTAGGCCGCCTTTGCTTTTTTATCGTTTAACAAACGAACCACGTTTTCCGCCTGTGATGCATCTGCGGGAACGCCTGCAATTTTTTCGGCAGCAGTTGCAGCCACCGTTGCCACAATTTTATTCATGTCAACCATAGCGTCCGCTTTGGCGCGTTCAATATCTGCCTCGGTTTTTGCAACTTCGCTCTCAAAACGTTCACGATAAACCGCCATAGATTGATTCAATTTTTGTTTTGCGTTCTCTTGCACCAATTTAATTGAGTCTGCCGCAGTTATTTGCGATGTTTTTAAAGAGGTTTCATATTCATCTTTGATATGATGCGCTTGGTTTGAAAGATTTTCAGCCTCTTTCAAATTGCCCGAAATATAATCCGCACGTGTGGTCACTATGCTTGATAATTTGGGCACGATCCATGTAGTCGATAGAACATAAAACATTCCAAAGATGATGGTTAGCCAAAAAATTTGTGATGGCCATGAAGCAGGATTAAATTGAGGTAATCCGCCTGAGCTATTTTCTTCGGCTGTTGGCGCGCCATGTTCGCCAGCCGTTGCATCATGTAATGCGTCGGCAGGCGTTGTTGTGGTGACAGGTTGTGATGCTCCATCTTGTGAAACCGCAGGAGCAACCTGTTCTGATCCAACAATTTCAGATGATGAAGTTGTGGGAGGAATGGTGGCTTCGGCCAACACAATGTTAAGGCCTTTAAAATTGGATTGGGCATGCGCATGCGATGATGCACCCGCGACCACTGCCAATAATAAAAATGCCATAAATGAAAGACGCATCATCGGATACAACCTTGTGGTCAAAAATAGTTTACGCGAATACGAGGTAGAACGCGATCAACAACGCGA
>JBIICJ010000146.1:0-4924 GCA_044238965.1 Micavibrio sp.
AAAATAATTTTTTAGTTAAATATTTAATTAAAAAAAATTTGAAACGATTTTCTTGCTAAAATAAATAACAATTATATATAGAACAAAATGGATATTCAAACTAAAATTGAGAATTATTCGGCTATCTTATTGAAGAAATATGATGCAGAAATAATTAAATTTAAGGGGTAGAAATTTGTATATATATAATAGAAAGTTGCTGGTTGCTGGTTGCTCATTAAAAGTTTAAGTATATATAAAAAAGAGTATTTATAAAAAAAAGAACTAAGGTGGTTCTTTTTCATTTATATATATGTATATTGGAAATTGTGAAAATCCAACCAGCAACCAGCAACCAGCAACCAATGGTCAACCTTTTGTAAAAATATATATTAAGAAAAAAATTTATTTAAAAATTATTTTATAGATATATATCATAGAAAATGGAAGAAGAAAAAGAAAAAGAAAAATACGAAAGATATTTGGAAAGTATGAGAAAAGCAAACAAGAAATATAGATTAAATAATAAGCAATATTTTAGTGAATACCAAAAGAATTATTACCAAAAAAATAAACATAATGAGGAATATGCGCAAAAACAAAGAGATAAAGCATTAAAATATTACTATACAAAAAAAGCAAAAAAACAAATAGAATTGCGAGAGCAAATAAATAAAATGGAATTGAAACTAGATGAAATTCATGTTCAGGAAGATGTTTTTGAACTGAATTATAAAATTTAGAAAAAATTGAGATATATTTTTTAATGAAATATATATCTTGAAAACTATTTAGAAATAAAATATTTTACTAATATAGAATGGAATTTATTGAACGTATTCCTTTAGTAAAAGTGCATTATTTGCTTACTTTAAAATTTTCTGAATATAAACAACTAGATAAATCATCTTGTAAAAATGATGATGAAAGAAAAATAAATTTTGATAAAATGAGAAACTTTTGTCAAGCATTTGTAAAATCAAATGGAGAAATAAAAAGATTATACAAATTTACTGGAAATAATAATTGGGGATCAGAATCACAAGGTTCTGGAAGATTATTTGCAGATGGAAATGGAATACAAGGTCTAGCAAAAAAAATAAGAGGATTTTTATTAGATGGAATAACGACAGATATAGACATGGTGAATGCTCACCCAGTAATTTTAAGATATTTATGCAGATTGCATAATATAAGTCACGATGAACTAGATTTTTACATTGAAAATAGAGATGTTATTCTTTCAGAGTTTTCAGATAGAGAAACAGGAAAAACATTGTTTTTGAAAGCATTGAATGATGACAAGCTAAATAAAAAGGAAAAAAATATAAAATTCAAAGCATTTGATAGAGAAATGAAAGAAATTCAAAAAATAATAACAAAATTAACATGTTATAAAGATATAGTTGCAGATGTGCCATCAAACAAATTATATAATTGGTATGGATCAGCAATAAATCGTATTATGTGTTTTTATGAAAATAAAATACTTCAATTAATAATTTCAGAATTAAACAAATTGGGTATAGAAATATGCGCCCCTATGTTTGATGGAATTCTCATTTATGTAAATAATTTTAATTTATTGGAACATTTGGAAGAAAAAATTAATAATGAATTCAATGGTTTAAACATGAAACTGTCGATTAAAGAGCATAATAAGGACATAATAATGCCAGATAATTTTAAGATTCCAGAAAATATAAATGAAGGACAAAAGAAAGGTGTGTTCAATGATTTGGAAGCATCAATAAAAGTATTTGAATTATATCCACATTGGAAATATTGTAAAGGAGAACTATATGCATTCGACAATAAAACTGGAATGTGGTCAAACGATAAATCAATTCATGATTCAATAGTAATTCAATTTAAAGAACATTTATATGTCGCAAACTTAGATCCTTCTGGAAAGGCTGATGTATCAAAAACAAAGTCATATGGTAATACTGAATGTTTGAGAAATAAAATTTATTCTTCATTGAAAACTCTTTGCCACGATGATAACTGGATTAATGAAAAGCAATATAGTTCTCTTGGTAAATTGTTATTCAAAAATGGTTATTTTGATTCGGCTGAAGGAACGTTCTTTGATAAATTCAATCCTGACATTTTATTCTTTTGTCAAATACCACATAACTTCGAAGCTTTTTCCGATGGAGACAAGGAATATATGAAAGTTGTCAAACAAAAATTATTTTACAATCCACTTGGAAAATCACAAGCAGATTTTTTGATAATTAATTTGTCGAGAGGTTTGATGGGTGATATGATGAAACGTTTTATGATGGGATTGGGTGGAACTAACTGTGGTAAATCAATTATGACAACTGCGATATCTCTAGCATGTGGTTCTTATGTTGGTTCATTCAATGCAGAAAATCTTGCATATCGTAATTCAAGTGAAGATGAAGGAAAATCTATGAGATGGGCAATGTTGCTAAAAGATAAGCGTTTGATATTTTCAAATGAAATGAAAACTAAAACAGTGATAAATGGAAATATGGTTAAAAAGTTATCTTCTGGAGGTGATAAATTAATTGGACGCACGCACGGAAAGGAAGAAACAGAGTTTATTACACAGTTTCTTACGGTGTGTTTTGCCAACGACTTGCCAAAAATAGAACCATACGATGATGCAGTTGATAACCGTTTAAAATATGTTAGTTTCAAAAAGGAATTTGTAGAAAATCCTTCTAATGAATTTGAATTATTAAAAGATCCTGCAATTGAACAAGAAATTAGGACATTAAGATTCCAACGAGTTTTAGTAGGTTTATTTATTCAAACTTACATGGATATCAAAGAAAATGGAATTCCTAAAGAACCAATTGAAGTTATTATTGCAAAAGATGAATGGGCAGGAGATGATGCGAATCCTTTAGAAAAAATATTGAATGAATTTACTATAACTAATGATAAAGATGATTATGTAGAAAGTAGCACTATCCAAGATTATTTAGTAAAAAACAAAATAGATATGACAATGAAAAAGTTTGGACAATTATTACATAAATATTGCATTTTAAATAAATATGAAAATGTAGATAGAAGTGATAGGAAAATAAAAGGAAAAACAAAAAAAGTATGGACAGGAATAAAAACAATTGAAGAATTAGAAGAATAATATTCATTGAAACAACTTAAAAATATAATATTTTACTAATATATGAAGAATATTAGTAAAACGTGTGAAATTTGTAATTTAACTTTTGAATATATACCAAATTTACGATGTGGTCATTTTGTTTGTAACAAATGTTATTGTAAGCTGAAATCAAATAGAGCGAATCAATGTAGCAATAAATGTGGCTGCCCTACTTGTGGAGAAAATATGATTAGAAAATGTAGAATTTAATTTATAAGTTATTAAAATACAATATCTTATAAATATATATGAACTCAGATTTATTTAAATATATTATTCAAAATCAAAGTAACTGGGCAAGTCATTATTACGCAAATAGAAAAAGAAAGAATGTAATATCTGTTATATGTAATCGTAAACATAAAAGTAAAGGAAATAAGGATATACAAACAATTCATAACTCACTAGTTGAAATGGGATTATTAGAAGATGCAATATATCTACATAAATTTTCAGGAGATATATGTCACGAATGTTTATTAGGTAAATAAATTATATCATCAAGTTACGATGACATAATTTGTTAAAAATGGGTGGATTAATGGCTAAATGGGTTTCAAGTAACTTACCCTTTGTTCAATATATTGTAATATTATTTTTTTAAATACTTTTTTCTTAATATATTGTATGACCGATTATAAAATATCAGAATATTCATACAAGCAAGCTAAAAAACTAGGAGTTGAAATCAAGCCATCTAGCAACAAAAATAAAAAAATAGATGTATTTAAAGATGACAAAAAAATTACTAGCATCGGAGCTTCTGGATATAAGGATTATCCAACTTATATGAAAGAAGACAAAGAACTCGCAAAACAGAAAAGAGAGAATTATAAATCTAGACATAAAAATAACAAAGGTCTTGCAGGTTTTTATGCTTCTAATATTTTATGGTAATCAAATTAAAAAAACGACAATAATAATAATTGTTTTATCTACACTCAAATGTGTCAATAAAATTTCAACACCTTTTCCTATAAAAAAAGATGCTATATATTCTAGTTGTTTTTTAAAAAGAAACTACCAATTGTGAAAGCCAATTTTTGGACGATTGATACTTTTTTAATTCTTTTACTAGAGTGAAGGTCCTCAATAATAGAAATGATAACTTGCTTGTCAGCTTCAGTCAATTGTGAATCTAAAAATGTGTTGACGTGTTGTAAAACTTCGTCACGTTTATTAATTTTAGCGTGGTGAACTGATCTCTTACTGTAAACCTCCTCAACCACGCAACAAATAAATAAAATGAAAGACGGTAAAAACTTTAAGCTATTCTTATCAACAATTCCTTCATAGACGTCTTTAATGTAACCATCTATTTCAGATTTGTCGGTAATACAGAGAGCTTGCAATTTGGGTTTAACTAGTTTCATAGAATTTTTGCCCATTTTATGTATTATACTTAGAAAAAAATATTTGGTTATAATATAAATGAAAAAAAAGGAAAAGACTAAACAAAAACAAAGTCAACGTCAATCCGTGATAGTCAACATTAAAACAGAAGCTCCAAGACAAAGTCGTGAACCTTCGACTAAATCAAAAGAACAAGAAAAATCCAAACTACAAAAGCCATCAAAGCCTCCAAAACCATATACTCAACCACAGACAATACCTTATTTAGGATTACAAAGTGCAAATAATGCACAATTGTTAAATTCATTGCAAACATCTTTAGCAGCTATTTATAGATCTAATCAATCAAATGCATTTTCGCAAGCAACACCAACACCAGCGCCAATGCCAACTCCAGCGCCAATCTCGAGACCATTACTAATGCCGCCAACTCCAGCGCCAACT
>JBIICJ010000032.1:0-19541 GCA_044238965.1 Micavibrio sp.
ACACGCCGCCAGAATCAGCCCAAAATAATGCTGAAATTGGTCACAAAATGAGCCGTCCAACGATTTTAAAAGATCGTGAAGACGCCTTGCGCGCCAATTTATTAAAACGCAAGCAACAACAAAAAACCCGCAAACAACAAAACGACGAACAATGACGAAACCCGCTTTAAACCCCCTTCCTGCACTTGAACACGCGCCGGGCATTATGCCTGATCATTGGATCCGTGAGATGGCACAAAACCATGGCATGATCGAACCATTCATCGAAAAACAAAATCGTGAAAAGACCATAGGGGACAAACAAGAGAAAATTATTTCATACGGCCTGTCATCATACGGATATGATGCACGTTGTTCGGATGAATTTATGATCTTCACCAATATTGATTCCGCAATTGTTGATCCGAAAAATTTTTCAAATCAATCATTCGTTGAACGCAAAACAGATGTGTGTGTGATCCCGCCCAATTCATTTGCATTAACGCGCACCGTTGAATATTTCCGCATTCCAAAGGATGTGTTGGTTGTGTGTTTGGGCAAATCAACCTATGCACGGTGCGGTTTGATTGTGAATGTGACCCCACTCGAACCAGGCTGGGAAGGCCATGTTACATTGGAAATTTCGAACACAACGCCATTGCCCGCGCGCGTTTACGCCAATGAAGGTTTGTGCCAATTTTTATTCTTTAAAGGATCATCGCCATGCGAAGTCAATTACGCCGACCGCAATGGAAAATATATGGGACAACGCGGCGTAACTTTGCCACGAACATAAAATTTTAACTGCGTAGAAGGATATAAACATGACAAGTATAAATTCAAAAAGAGATCCAATGTTTGATCCGATAACTTTTGAGGTTGTATTAGACTGGACGCAGAATAATCAGGGATTTAGACCTTGTGAAGACTTAGGGTTAGATTTTGACTCTTTACTTGTTCCCGCCTTCGCAACTAAAATTGATAGTAATTTAATTTTTGGTTTCTCTCCTAGAGCAATAGGATCGGCTGAGATAATTGATAAAGAAGGAAATACTTTAGACAGAGCCACATTCAGAATTGTTGCACATGGGGAACCTAATTCCAGTAGACACCTCTTACTCCAAGGATTTAATACATGCTCATCACAAATAATTCTTGAAGAAGAGCCAAAGGCTCAAATTGGGATAGATGCCAGTTTATTAAATCTAGGTGACAGGGTTAAATTTATGCCCCAAAAACTCGAAATGTAGAATATTTAAAAAGAAAAGAACCAAAATGACCGCTGCTGTAAAACAACAAATTGACGATACAAATGTTATCTCACTCGACACTGATCAGGTGACGAAACCATCACCACTCGAAAAAATTCGCGTGACAGGCGGTCATGAATTAAATGGCGCATTGCAAATTTCGGGCGCGAAAAACGCGGCGTTGAAACATTTATGCGCGACCATGCTCACGGGTGATCCTGTGCAATTGTCAAACATGCCTGTCGCCTTAAAAGACATTCAATTGCTCGCGGCGCTCATGAAAGAAATGGGCATTCACGTGTCATTGCGCAAAGATAACGTGGCGGTTGTGCAGGCATCAAATATTTCATCAACCACCGCGCCGTATGATTTAGTTCGCAAAATGCGTGCATCGGTATTGGTCATGGGGCCATTATTGGGACGCATGGGCGAAGCCGAAGTATCATTGCCAGGCGGATGCGCAATTGGTACACGCCCAATTGATTTACACCTTGATGGATTCCGCGCGATGGGCGCGACCATTGAATTAAATGATGGATATGTGCGTGCAACCGCACCTGCGGGCGGGTTGCAAGGCGCGGAAATTTATTTCCCCAAAGTTTCGGTTGGCGCGACCGAAAATTTAATGATGGCGGCAACATTGGCAAAGGGTACAACATTTTTGAAAAATGCCGCGCGCGAGCCAGAAATTATTGACCAAGCCGAAGCGTTAATCCGCATGGGCGCGAAAATTACAGGCCACGGCACTGATACCATTCGCATTGAAGGCGTACCGCATTTGCATGGTTGTAATTATGATGTCATTCCTGACCGTATTGAAACGGGCACATTTATGATTGCGGCGGCGCTGACGGGTGGCACATTACGTTTGCAAAAAACACGTATGGATTTTCTGACATCCTTAATCGCCCCGCTTCGCAAAGCCAACGTTACCATTGAACAGGATGGTGATGATGTGATCGTGCACCGCGCCGATGGTCGTCCATTGGTTGGCACAGACATCATGACCGAACCATACCCAGGATTCCCCACCGATATGCAGGCACAATTTATGACGATGCTCACATTGTGCGAAGGCGCGGGCATGGTGACAGAAACTATTTTTGAAAATCGCTTTATGCATGTGCCTGAATTACGCCGCATGGGTGCAGACATCACCGTGCAGGGAAATTCTGCCTTGGTGCGCGGCGTCAAACAATTAAAAGGCGCCGAAGTCATGGCAACCGATTTGCGTGCATCCGTGTCATTAATCCTCGCGGGGTTGGTTGCAACAGGTCATACCGATGTCAACCGCATCTATCACCTTGATCGCGGATACGAAAACCTAACGGGCAAATTGTCCGCCGTTGGCGCACATATTGAACGTATGAAAGCGGAACCAATCGAAGAGTAAAACGTATAATGGATTTAAAAACTGCGTTCCCTTCATCGAAATTGGCACCTTTTATTATTGAGGATGCGCTCAAACGTCTGTGCCCGTTATCTATCTTTCTCGAAAAACAAAATCTCACCCCTTTCGTTGTAAAAATATTGGAATATATTGGGAAACACCGCGATGGTGATTTTGATGATGCTGTTACAAATTACATTGACGAAACAAAATCATTATTCGAAATTTTGCTAAAATTTCGTAATGAAAATGAAAATTTTTTATTGCCCGCACAATTAAATAGTCTTTATAAAATTATTCTTTTGAAACCGATGCTCGATAACTTTGCGGTCAACAAAGATGGCACAATCAATCAATATGCTTTTGCAAAATCATCGCCAGTATATGGTTTATTGAATGAAGATGAAATTATATCATTCACTGATATGATTGATCTACAACGAGAACGCATACCATTTGATCAAAATGATTTATCAATGGAAACGCGCATTTTATATTATACATCTTTGTTAAACGAAGGCCGAAAATTTATCGAACGTTTTCGTCGTGCCACCGCCGTTAGCCACGAAACATTGTTAACATTAGATTGCCTTTCCCGCACATTCGATGGATTGCATCATACGATCCCCACAAGCTCATCCGAAATAACCATTCAAAATTTTATTGGGCATTTCCAACGTCTTCCCCGCGCAGATGATAAAAAAGTCACCTTCATATCCGATTGGCTGGCGCGCCCACCTCAAGCTTAAAATCACTATCAAATCCACGATTTATCTCAATTTCGTGCATGAAATGGTGTATTACGTGCGGGAATATGGACATTACTCATGTTCAGTGCTAAAACCTGCCCATTACGGGGGCGAACAAACCCCTTCAAACATTTGAGGAATAAATGGCAAAAGAAGATTTAATTGAATTCAAAGGCGTTGTGTCGGAAGTGTTACCGAACGCAATGTTCCGCGTGATGCTGGAAAACAACCACGAAATTTTGGCGCACACTGCTGGCAAAATGCGTAAAAACCGCATTCGCGTATTACAAGGCGATAAAGTTGTTGTTGAAATGACGCCGTATGATTTGACCAAAGGGCGCATTATTTTCCGTGAAAAATAAACGCGATCATGCCGATCTGATTTTGGCATCGGCATCACCACGCCGCCTTGATTTATTGCGTAGTGTGGGAATAGAACCCACCCATATCATTCCTGCCGACATTGACGAAATACCACGTGACCGTGAACGCCCATCTGATTACGCATTGCGTATGGCGATTGAAAAATGTGTAGCCATTCCCCATCACCAAAACACGTTTACTTTATCTGCCGATACGGTTGTCGCCTGTGGTCATCGTATTTTGCCAAAGGCGGAATCGCGCGCAGATGCCGCGTTTTGTTTGGATTTATTATCGGGTCGTCGTCACCGAGTCTGGGGCGGTATTTGCATGCGCACGCCATCGGAAAAACTGATCACACGCATAGTAAGCACGATAGTAAAATTCAAAACCCTATCCCCCGCCGATAAAGAATTTTATTTGGATTCTAACGAATGGGACGGCAAAGCGGGCGGATATGCGATCCAAGGATTGGCGGCATCATACGTGCCGTTTCTGTCAGGATCATATTCAAATATTGTGGGGTTATCTGTATCTGATACCGTTGCCATACTCGACGGCAACGGGTTTTTCAGACCATAGGTTTAATTTAGATTCATGCCGTATGGAGATACACTAAATTTTTCTTTGATTGTGCCAGGATCAGTTCTGTAGCCGCCGGGCCGATAAGGACATGTAACAATATATCCATCTTGCGAGAAATCTAAATTAAATTCACGGGTAAAATGTAAACGCCCCTTACAATCTGTTTCCCATGTATCGCCCGTTGCTGATTGACGAACGATTGTTTTATCAGGGCCATAGTTTACTTCAATAACATTGGAAGCAATGGCTTCTTGATGTGCCTTATTCCATGGCAATGCGGGATTGTCAGATAAATTCGCATCTGCAATGTCTAAACCAATCGCTGCTGCACTAAATAAAGCTACATAATGTAATTTAGCAATTCCATTGATCATATCCATTTTAAACCTCCTCTTACCCTACTTATAATCTAATCCGACAACACGCCCTCGTCCCATAAGAGCAAATGTTCCAGGGGCCGCTAATTCCGATCCGCAAACGGCCTCGATCTCATGCGGAACAGGAAATGGGATGGGCCATAAAACTTTATATTGGTCTAAAAGACGAACGTCACTCTTTGGGCAATTCAATACATGTACTTTGCCAACTGCTGTCTCTTCAATTCTTGTCTTGTCACCAACAGACGTAAAAACAATATCTTGCTGTGGCTGATTCCATGTTAAACCAGGATGCTCACTGGCTTTGTCAAAACCATAAGCGGATCCAGCAACTGCTAAAGGTAGAAAAATTGTTAAAAGACGACCTGTTTTCATGTGATCCTCCACACAGTTAGAGTTTACGCAAGAGTAATGTAATATTTTCTTAACCTTATGTCAAGAAAATAATTTACATAAAATGAATATTTTAGAAAGATTTTTGGAGAGAAAACAGCATCTGAAGCCCGTCTTCGCTGGCATAACGTGGGGGGTTTTCAAGATTGCGCGTTAATGGCTTTGACACTAAAAATTCACCACTTATCCCATTGGGGGCATATACACGAACACCCGCCCCAACAGATGTGCCCGATTGACTGGAACGGTCGGTACTGTCGAGATTTTTAACCATCCCCGCCTCATAGGTTACAAATGGTTGAAGCGCGAGATTAAATGCTTCGGGGCGGAAATTTTTACGAATTTCAACTGTAACAGAGGCACCCCGATCACCTGTTAATTCGGATGGTGAAAAGGCACGTCCACGCTCTGCGCCGCCATACCCAAATTCTTCCGATGATAATAACGGCGTGTTCGCCCACTGGAATGCGGCATTGCCGTAAAATTCAAATCCGCGCGGCAATGATTGTAGTCGCCCAAACTGCCCCTCGGTTTTAAAGAAATCGCTGCGGCCTTCGAGGCGTGACAATTCACTTGATCCTGTTTCACGCGCGCCAAATACATCAAACCCATGGGTGAATGTGACACCCGCAAAATTGACGCCTGATAATCCATCTGATTTTGTGATGTTAGTTCCCACAGACACAGATCGCAAACGGTCACGATATAAATCAATGCCCAAGAAATCACTATCTACATTTTTTAATGTCAAATTTGCAAATGTGTTCCAATCAATATCACGTTGGCGCATAATCGGATAATTCACACCCGCCGAAAACGTTTCATTCTGGCCAATGATATCAAGTACGTCCAATGTATGGCCTGCCTCAGACCACCCACGCGTGTAAGACGCATTTAACGATGCACCTGATGCACCAAAAATAGGCGTACGTACTTGAACGCCAACATTCTTCATATCATTAAACGGAATAGCCGCCGCCATACTGATGCTTGTTTTACTGTAATTTATCGGCGCGTGAATATAGCTTAAGCCTGCTTCAATCTGCACAGGGCCGCTAAAGACAGACCCATGATTATTGATACGCGCATAACCACTTAATGGTTTTTTTTCTTGCTGTACCAATGAAATTTTGATCAAGCCGTTCGAGCGACGCGGGTCATTCGTATCCAAGCCTGATACAACACTCACTACATCGCCATCAACAAAATCATTTAACACCAACAATAAACGTTCTAATTTTAATACATTCAACGGGCGCATCGCGGCAATTTGTGATACGGCATCTTGTACTAAATATGAATTTGCATTTAAATTTTGTGCATCGACTTCGGCAACGCCGCCTTCGATAATTTCCAATGTCACACTGCCATCATCAACTTTTTGTTCAGGCAATACCACGCGCGCGAATGAATATCCGTCCGTAAAATATTTTTGCTGAATTTGTGCTGATAATATAAATAAATCCGCCAATGAAATTTCACGCCCCATCATCGGTGCATAAATTGATTTTAATTCATCTTCCGAATAGGCGGTTGCACCTTCAATCTCAACACGACGCAATGTAAATTTTATATTTTCTGCGCCCGCTGGTGGATTTGCCAATGACAATGGGCGTGACGATGATCCGCCCACGGATTCAAAATCGGGGGCCTTTAATGTCGGGGATGAAAAAATGCGCGATGGATCGGCCGTTGATGGAATGGATTGCGCCACAGATGGCGTTGCCGCCAAGATCACACCCAGCGACACCCCCATTAATAACCCATAATATGGCCTATGTTTATACATAATAAAATCCATTTGCGAATCGACGAATCGTGACTTTTTGCCACACATCCATATTCAGCGCCAACTTTAGACAAATTTTCGTGTAAAATAAAGACGTTATCGCCATTTGGTAACATCCTATTAACGCCTATCTGTCAGGCTATTAGTTTAGAGTTTAAGCCATTCCGTGTGTTTATATCTGTGTTTTCTTGATTCTATTTCATTTTTTAAGGGCGATTCACCTCATGGACGATTTAATTGCGGAATTTATCACCGAAACCAATGAAAGCTTAACCGAGCTTGATAAAGACCTCATCAAACTTGAACAAAATCCGAATGATAAGGATTTAATTTCAAAAATTTTCCGTCTGATGCACACCATCAAAGGCACGTGCGGATTTTTAGGCCTGCCCCGTTTGGAAACCGTGGCGCACCGCGCCGAAAATGTGATGGGTCGTTTTCGTGATGGTAATTTATCCGTTACGGCCTCTTATGTGTCTCTCATTCTTGAATCGCTTGATCGTGTGCGTATGTTGCTTGAACATATTGAAACCAACGGCACTGAACCCGATGGTGAAGATAGTGATTTGATTGAAAAATTAGATGCGGTTTACGAAGGCCGTGATGCGGAACAAACAAAAACAGAAACAGCTCCGCCGCCGCCGCCAGAAACACCAATGCCTTCACAAAAATTAGAACGCGAATTATTGCCTGGTGAAGTCAGCCTTGATGAACTTGAACGCATTTTCCGCGAAACACCCGTGGGCATTCCTGATGCCGCGCCTGTTGCACCACCGCCGCCACCGCCTGTGGTCGAAGCGGTAAAAGTACCAGTCAAATCAGAACCAAAATCAGAACCAAAGGCCGACGTAAAAGACGCCGCCACATCTGAAAATTCTGTCGCCAACCAATCATTGCGCGTGAATGTTGATGTGCTCGAAAATTTAATGACGATGGTTTCAGAACTTGTGCTCACACGTAATCAACTCATGCAAATCTCGCGCGCGCAACGTGATAATGGGTTCCAAGGCCCACTGCAACGCCTCAATCATGTTGTGTCTGATTTGCAAGATGGCGTGATGAAAACACGTATGCAACCAATTGGCAATGCATGGCAAAAATTACCGCGCATCATTCGCGATTTATCCATCGAATTGGGTAAAAAAATTGACTTTGTGATGGTGGGTGAAGACACAGAACTTGATCGCCAAATTTTGGAAATGATCAAAGACCCATTAACGCACATGGTGCGTAATTCGGGTGATCATGGTATCGAAATTCCCGCTGACCGCGCCGCCAAAGGCAAACCCGAAACAGGGACAATCACATTAAAGGCATTCCACGAAGGTGGTCATATCATCATTCAAATTATTGATGATGGCAAAGGTTTGCCGATGGATAAAATCAAATCCAAAATCATTCAAAACGGTCTTGCCACCGAATATGAAATTGCCCAAATGTCCACCCAACAAATTCAGCAATATATCTTTAAGGCTGGATTCTCAACCGCCGACAAAGTTACATCTGTATCAGGGCGCGGTGTGGGCATGGACGTTGTGCGCACCAATATTGAAAAAATTGGCGGTGCAATTGAATTGAATTCCGTTGAAGGCAAAGGATCAACCTTTACCATCAAAATCCCCCTCACCCTTGCGATTGTGTCATCCTTAATTGTGGAATCTGCGGGCGAACGTTTTGCCATTCCGCAATTGGCGGTGAATGAATTGGTGTTGGTATCGCAAAAATCTGATCACAAAATCGAAATGTTAAAAGGCACACCTGTTTTCCGTTTGCGCAATAAATTATTGCCATTGGTTGTTTTGGAAGATTTGTTAAAAATATCAACCAACACAACCGAAGACGAAAGCCGTTTTAATCATAAATATATTATTGTTACACAAGTCGGCACATATCGTTTTGGTATTATCGTTGACCGCGTGTTTGACACCGAAGAAATTGTGGTCAAACCTGTGCCGAAAATTTTAAAACATATCAATTTATTCTCAGGGAACACCATTTTGGGTGATGGATCGGTGATTATGATCCTTGATCCGAACGGCATTGCGAACGCCACGGGCGATATCGATACGCAAAAAGCTGAAACCTCTGAAATCAATGACGCATCTCTATCTGGTCGCACCAAAACATCCTTGCTTGTCTTCCAAGCAGGTGAAGAATCACCAAAGGCTGTTCCGCTTGCGCTTATCTCACGTCTTGAGAACATCAATTGCGCTGACATAGAATACACAAACGGTCAGATGATGGTGCAATATCGCGGTAAACTCATGCAACTTGCACCTCTGAATAACAATGTCGTTGTTGGTAACACTGGCATGAAACCTATTTTAGTTTTTTCTGATCGTGATAATAATATTGGCCTTGTGATTGATCGTATTATCGACATCATGGAAGATTATATTGATATCCAAGTTGATGGATCAGGCGATGGCACAATTGGTTCAACCATTTTGCAAGGTCACGCCACCGACATCATTGATGCGGGATATTATTTGAAACGCATGAATGCCAATTGGTTTAAAAACCATGGCGATGAGCCATTTGAATCAGAACATGGTCGTGCGGGCGCAAGTAAACGCCGTGTGTTGTTGATCGACGATTCGCCATTCTTCCGTAATATGCTCTCACCGCTTCTCTCAGTTGCGGGATATGATGTGATCGCGCTTGAAAGTGCGGTGCAAGCGCTCGGTCTTGCCGAAAAAGGCGAAAAATTTGATTTGATTATTTCCGATATCGAAATGCCCGAAATGAGCGGTTTTGAATTCGCAGCCCGTATCCGTGCAGGTTCAGAATGGCAGAATACGCCCCTTGTGGCCTTATCTTCTCATGCAACGCCGCAAGATATGGATCACGGGTTTAAAGTCGGTTTTAATAAATATGTGGCAAAATTTGATAGAGAGACATTATTAAATGCCATTAACCAAACGTTAATCGAAGGAGGCCGTGTATGAGCCGCTCAACCGAAGTCGCTACCACCTCCTCGCGTCATTCGTCTTCATCATCTTTGAACGAAGGTATGAAGCGTGATTTTTTAACCTTGCGCGTCAATGGTCAATTATTTGGCATTCCTATTCTACAAGTCCAAGACGTGTTAGGCGCACAACGTGTCACGCGCATTCCGTTATCACCGCCGCAAGTCGCGGGGTCATTAAATTTACGCGGGCGCATTGTAACCGCAATCGACATGCGCCGTTGTTTGACATTGGCGGCGAATACAGATCCACACAAAAAAGAAATGAGCGTTGTCGTTGAAAACGACTCCGAACTTTACAGTTTAATTATCGACCAAGTCGGCGATGTTCTATCATTATCAGATTCACATTTTGAAAATACACCTGCAACGCTTGATCCCACATGGCGATCATTGGCTTTGGGCGTGTACCGATTACCCGAGGAATTATTGGTGATTTTGGATGTACCAAAATTATTAAACAGTCTCTCAACGAGCATTAATTAATAGAAAAAGATACGGAGAAATATACATGCCTACCTGTTTAGTTGTTGACGATAGTGGTGTGGTTCGAAAAATCGGCCGCCGCATTGTCGAAGGATTAGGATTTGAATGTCGTGAAGCCGAAGACGGCCAAAAGGCATACGAGGCATGCGAAGTTTCGATGCCTGATGCGATTTTACTCGACTGGAACATGCCCGTGATGAATGGGATTGAATTTTTGGTGAAATTACGCGCCATGCCAAATGGTGATCATCCAAAAGTTGTGTTCTGCACCACCGAAAATGATATGACCCATATCATGCAAGCCATGAGCAACGGCGCAAATGAATATATTATGAAGCCTTTTGACGGTGAAATTGTGCAATCGAAATTCTCACAAATTGGATTAATCGATTAATCATCATCACTTTTTCTGCGTTATAAAAACCAAAGGCTGTCTAACCCGTGTGTTCAACCCCCACCCCGAAAAATCCTAATCCGATACGTGTCATGCTGATTGATGACTCGGCGGTGGTGCGCGGATTTATTACACGTATTCTTGAAGCTGATCCTGATATTTCCGTTATCTATTCCGCGCAAAATGGCGAAGTGGGTGTGAACGCGCTTGATCGTCAGCGTCCTGATATTATTTTGCTTGATGTTGAAATGCCGGTGATGGATGGTATTACTGCCATTCCGCATATTTTGAAAAAAATTCCTGATGTAAAAATCATCATGTGTTCAACCCTCACCACGCAAAATGCGGCGATCACCATCAAAGCAATGGGTCTGGGCGCGGTGGATTGTATTGGTAAACCGACCAGCACAAATGACATTCAAAACCAAGCGCATTTCCGTGAAACATTACTTCACAAAATAAAATCAATTGCCGAAGGTAGCCCTAGCATTCAGGCACGTTTGCGCAATTTACCCATCTCTCAATCGGCACCAACGACATCATCCACAACCACTGCAAAACCAACATCATTATTATCACCAAAAACCGCCTTGCAATTACGCCCCGCCCACGAAGGTTACGCAGGTAAACCCGATATCATTGCGATCGGTTCATCCACAGGCGGGCCCAATGCAATTATGGCGGTGATTAAACATTTTGTCGGATTTGATGTGCCGATTGTATTAACGCAACATATGCCCGCCACATTCACCAAAATTTTGGCGGATAATATCAAATTGCAAACAGGCGTTGATTGCATCGAAGCCGCCGACAAAATGCCATTAATGAATGGGCGCGTTCATGTCGCGGCGGGCGGGTTTCACATGGTGATTGACCGTGATGGGTTTCAAAAAATTATTCGGCTGAATGACGGGCCGATGGAAAATTTTTGTAAACCTGCGGTTGATCCGATGTTGCGATCATTGATCCCTATTTATGGTGAGAAAATTTTAACTGTGATTTTAACAGGTATGGGCGCTGACGGATTATTGGGCGCAAAAGACATCACCACCCGCGGTGGACGTGTGTATGCACAAGACGAAGCCACATCGGTTGTCTGGGGCATGCCGGGTGCGGTGGCAAAGGCAGGCATTTGTTCAGCCATCTTACCACTCGATGATATCGGGCCTGCTGTACGCAAGGCGATGTTAAAATGATGCGCTTGCAGAGATATATAAAGAAAGATACAACAAAATTATGAAACCAACTGATTTCGATTTTATCAAAGACTTTTTGTACCAGAAATCTGGTTTGGTGATCACACCTGACAAAATGTATTTGCTTGAATCACGTTTAAACCCCCTTCTTAAAACGCACAATCTTGTTAGTCTTGACGATATGGTTTTGAAATTACGCACAGCGCCGCCTGCCAATTTGGTCAAAGATGTAGTCGAGGCGATGACCACAAATGAAACATCATTCTTTCGTGATCTAAAGCCATTTGATTTATTTGAAAAAACAATTATGCCCTATTTATTGAGTGCGCGCGCACCTAAGAAAACAATACGTATTTGGTGCGCGGCCTGTTCCTCGGGGCAGGAACCTTATTCGCTCGCCATGATCTTAAAAGAAAAATTTGGCGCACAAATAGCAGGATGGAAAATTGATATTGTCGCAACCGATATATCAGATGATATTTTAAACCAAGCACGCGCGGCAATATATACGCAATTCGAAGTCCAGCGCGGTTTACCCATTACGATGTTGATGAAATATTTTGTCCAAGATGGTGAAAAATGGAAACTCAAAGACGACATCAAATCGATGATCCGTTTTTCAAATTTCAATTTACTCAATGAAATGGCATTGCTCGGCACATTTGATATTATTTTCTGTCGCAATGTTCTTATTTATTTTGATGAAAAAACTAAAAGTAAAGTTCTCGCCAATCTTGCGGGACGCATGGAAAAAGATGCGTTCCTGTTACTGGGCGGCGCGGAAACTGTGTTGGGTATTACCGATAAATTTAAATTGGTGCCTGACAAACGCGGGCTTTATATCCGCACCGATGCCCCCGATATGGGGATATCAACGCCCGTTACCGCGACATCTGCCCCACCCGCTAGCGCGGTGAAAATTTAAAAAATCCCCATAATTTTGGTATTTTTGGCATCATCTAGACTCGGACAATCTGATTCCGTATAGTCCCGCCCATGACGACATCTTCCCACAATATCGCGCCAAAACGTGCGCTCCTTTCCGTTTCCGATAAGACGGGTCTTGATACTCTCGCCCGTGCCTTACATGATTCTGGCGTGCAATTACTTTCAACGGGCGGCACATCGAAATTTATCCAATCGCTCGGCTTACCCGTGACCGATGTATCCGATGTCACAGGCTTCCCCGAAATGATGGATGGCCGCGTGAAAACATTACACCCCAAAGTCCATGGCGGATTACTCGCCGTACGCGATAACCCAGCGCATGCACAGGCCATGAAAGATCATGACATTCACCCAATCGATATTTTGGTTGTGAATTTATATCCGTTTCGCGAAACATTAGCGCGCGGCGCAGACCGTGACACATGCATTGAAAACATTGATATTGGCGGCCCCGCGATGATCCGTTCGGCCGCGAAAAATCATTTATATGTGGCGATTGTAACTGACCCTGCCGATTATGCCACCATCATCAATGAATTGACCGCTGATAAATCAATCTCATTCGACACGCGCAAAAATTTGGCGGCAAAGGCATTCGCGCATACATCGTCATACGATTCTGCGATATCAACATGGATGGCGCACAGCCAAGACGAAGTATTCCCCGAAACCATGAGGCTCGCCATGGAACGCGTTGATACATTGCGTTACGGCGAAAACCCACACCAAATCGCGGCATTGTATCGTGACACATCCTTAAACCCAGCGCGGGTTGGCGTTGTCACATCAAAACAAATTCAAGGCAAAGAATTATCATATAATAACATCAATGATACTGATGCCGCGTTTGAATTGGTGGCGGAATTTGATACACCCGCCGTTGCCATTATCAAACATGCCAACCCATGCGGCGTTGCGACAGTTACAAATAGTAGCGCGAATGTTTTGGATGCCTATAAACGCGCCTTATCATGTGACCCAACATCGTCCTTTGGGGGAATCATTGCGCTTAACCGTCCGCTTGATGCCGCAACCGCAACCGAAATTTTAAAAGTTTTCTCCGAGGTTATCATCGCACCAAAAATTTTAGATGAAGCCCTGCCCGTGCTCGCGACAAAGAAAAATGTACGCGTGCTGGAATCGGGCTCAATGCCTGATCCATTACAAAATCGTTTAACACCGCGCATGGTGGCGGGTGGATATTTGTTACAGACGGGTGATGCAGGCCGCGTGAATGCAGGCGATCTCAAAACCGTTACAACCCGCGCGCCAACAGATGCGCAAATCGCCGATATGTTATTTGCCTTCCGCGTGGCGAAACACATCAAATCAAACGCCATTGTCTATGTGCGTGATGGCATGACATACGGTATTGGCGCGGGGCAAATGTCGCGCATTGATTCAACCCGCATTGCCGCACAAAAAATGATGGAAACTTTTGGGCCGCAACAAAATCTTGTGCTGGCATCCGATGCCTTCTTCCCCTTCCCTGATGGGTTGCTGGCGGCGGCTGAGGCTGGCGTGACTGCCATTATCCAACCAGGCGGGTCAATCAAAGACCAAGATGTCATTGATGCCGCCAATGAGAAGGGTTTGGCCATGGTCTTTACAGGAATGCGCCATTTCCGCCATTAATTGCCATTTTTATATACATAATTATTGACATTTGTTATTTTCTTAAATATAAAGCCTGAAATTCATAATTTTGGCTTTATAACCACAGAGATACAAAATGACACTGCGTACCCCTTTCCGCACATCAAGTGATGTGTACCTAAATTTTAGCTTAACAGCCGCCGAACAAACGGCTGAATTAATCAAGGCTATGCGCTCTAAAGATTATGCACGGATGCGTGCGTTGATCCATTTGCCGCCCAAACGCCTCGACATTAACGCGCAAGATTCAAATGGGAATACCCCGCTTATGCGCGCTGTGATTGCTGGAGATCCTGAAGCGGTCAGTATCCTATCCGAATCTCTTTATATTGATGTCAATTTAGCCAACAAAGATGGTGATACTGCTCTTACACTCGCGTGTGACAAAGGATATACGCGCATTATTAATTCATTACGCAATTTCCCCGCATTAGATATGAATCATAAAAATAATATTCACCTTAACGGGTTTCTTTTGGCATGTGACAAAGGATATTTTGATGCGATTGATATCTTACGTCAGGATTCGCGTGTTGATGTTACCGTCACAGATCCGAATGGTAATGATGGATTAATGATCTGCGCGATCAATGGTCATGCCCGTTCTTTACGAACCTTACTAATTGACGGACGTTTTAACATCGCCGCCACAAATAATGCAGGCGATACACCCATGATGTTAGCCCATAAAGGTGAAAATGAGGATTGTCTAAGCAGTTTAATTTCCGCGGCATATGGTAATTTCAGCAATGTGCCAAACGGAACCACCCCATGAATATCAATCAACCTTTCAACACAAATCTAGCGGATGCATTTTGTACCGGATTGATGATGGGTCATGATGATGATGCCAATGTTCTTTTAAACTTATCAACGTTTCCGCATCATTTACTGATCGAAAAATTTGCGGATGCCGTTCTCGAAAATAACATCGTTTTGATGAATAAATTATATGAAACAGGTTTAATTGATTTAAATGAATATTGCCGCGATGGTGAAACATTGCTCACGCTCGCTCTGAAAAATCGTATAGCTTATACAGGCAATCCGTTCGCTCTCATAAATGATCGTGAAACGAATACTGAAACAGTTACCTTGCAAACAATCGAAACGCTTCTGGCCTATCCTGAAATTGATGCGGGCAAGGTCAATAAACGTGCGCAAGCGCCGATTGTATTGGCGATTACGCCTTCTGATATACGTGTATTTATGACACTGATTCCCCGCCCCGATATTGATGTAAATGTCGCAAATTCATGGGGCAAAACATTATTAATGGAATTGGTACAACAAACAGGCGGCGCTGCTGCAAACATGCTTCAGGCCACACTTGCTCGCCCTGAATTAGATAAAAACGCGACAACCGATAATGGCACCACAGCCGCCATGATGATGGGCCATAATGATGATTCGAATATTGTGAACATCTTCTTGGCTTCGGGCGGAATCAACTTAAGCCATGTAAATACCTACGGCACGACTGCCCTCAAGGCCGCATCAGAAAAACCACATAATTTCAATGCGATAAAAGCATTTATGAATTTAAATCCATAGAATATTGACGAAATTGATATTAAAAACACAAAAGCTAAAAAATTATATATATTTCAATTAGTTGTTTTGAATATTTGATTTTTAAAATAATATAAAAAACATCCCAACATTACGCCCCCACCCTTAAGCAATTCCCATTTTTAATTTTCATAAAAATATAACGAAATTGCCCAATCCTTAACTCGCCATTAACAATTACATAATATTATGATCGTAACAAACAAAATGTTCACAAGAACAAAACAAAAATTAGGGTGTAAATATGTCATTATGGAGCAGAGCATTAGATGCAGGAACCTCTTTAGTTAGAGCTGTTGCTCCTGCCGTTATTCCAGGCGCCGCCGTGGTTGCTCTCGCTCGCTCATCCCGTACAGCAGGTATCGCTATTGGTAGTGGTGTTGAAGGCGTTGTTGGCGGCGCAGCGGGTTTATTTGGCTCTGGTGCTCAAAGTTGGGCGGAACGCCATACACGAAATGGTATGAGTGCCCTCACAGGGATTGATTTAAATAATTTATCAAAAGACGAACAAAGATTGGCTGATGGTAGTCGTACGGTAGGCAATGTTGCGGGTATTGGCGCTACACTCTTTATTCCTGGTGGTATTGCTGTACGAGGCGCAGGCCTTGCTTTGCGCGGTGTCGAAGCCGCATCTGTATTAGCGCGCGCGCCTGGCGCCGCAAGAGCTGCTGGTTTTTTAGCCGAAAGCGTTGCCCGCGTAAATCCATTACTAACAAATGCATTAACACGAACAATTGGTTTTATTCCCGGCATCAATGCAACTGGACGTATCGCAGTTGGTGCTGGTGTTTTGGGACGTGAACTTCTCTTAGGTGAAATGGATAATAGAATTTTCAATCCACTATTTCCGTCTTCATCTCCCTCGACTCGCCCAGGTACATTACGTGCAAGTTTTGGTGGTGGTGCTAGTGCAATTATCCCCTCGGCTCATGCCGCAGATGGAGGCCCAAATATTACAACTGGTGGCGCTAATGCCCAAGGAACATCAACACAAAATAGTGTCACAGAAATATTTACAGCCGCAGCCGCCGATGGTTACGTATCAAACGAAGATATTGCACAACTAAGACAAACCACCGCAGCCATCAGAGTCGCAGAATTATCCGATGCTGATCGCACGACCTTGGCACAAGAAGCCGCAAACATCATTCGTGATTTTGAAAGAAACCCACCCCATTGGACAGACGCACGCACGGCGCACTTACAAACCGTACTGAATGCTTTAGGGTATGAAAACAGCGAAATTGATGCCATCTACGGAAATGATACAAAAGAAATGGTGAAACAATTTAAACTTGATCATCGCACATTATTTGATGCCCCTGCCCCAACAGGCGCGGGCACCAGAAATACATCAGCGCCAGAGCCAGCTATGCAACCCGCATAAAAGCTTGGCAAAAAGAGGAATTTTTGATAAGATAAACGAAATAAAGTAGCAAAATACAATTGACATAACAAGAAAAAAATAAGATAATAGGGTAACAATTAAAAAGAAAGTAATAGAGGTGTGAAATGGCAGGATTATTTGGAAGATTGGGTGATGCATGGAATATGGTGAGGGGCACAGCACACTCAGCCCCCGTTGCACGAAATTCCGTTGATGCACTCGATGCTCGATTAGCGCAAGCAAATGGTGTTCTAGAACGTGGAATTAGACGTGCGGGCGAAGCTCTTGATGATGCACGCGATGCTTACAGAGCTTCCCGTCGAGAAACATTGAGCCATATACGTGAAGAGCGTGCGGCTCACCGCGCGGCTGGTCACGCAGACCATCCCCCCACACGCGAAGAGCGGATTAGAGAATTAGTAGAAACGCGCAGAGGCTATAGGACAGCACAAGCAGAACATGCAACAACAACGCGTGGCTTAAGAGAAAGTCACCGTTCAATCGAATCGTCAATTGATTCTCAAATTTTGCGATCTGCGGAAACAGGTCACTCACAATCTTTCCTCAGACGCAATTGGGGTAAAGCTACGATCGCAACACTTGGTGCAGGTGCAATGGCATTGAGTTCGTTAGGCTCGATTAGAGTTGAAAACCTTCCATGGCTTGCGAGAATTGCAGTCAGTGGCGTGGGGAATCTAGGAGGAAGAGCAGAATTAACTGGTATTCAGGATATTATGTTTAATCAAATGATGGTCAATAACGATGCGGGGAAGACCAGAACAGCAGAGGTGTTAGGTGCCGTATTTGGCGATGCTGATCCAACACTTATTAGAGATCCAAACTATCTAAATCTTTTACGGGAAAATGGTTTTCAGGGTGGATCACCAGACCAGCAAACTGTAGCATCTTTATACATAAATGATGTTATTGCTCGAAACACAGCAAACCAAACAGATAATGCGGCAAGACGAATGCAAGAAGCTGGCGCACAATTCGACCAAAGCATTGTCGATCGCTATAGCCAACCTGCTGCTCCTGCAGCAGCGCCGCCTGCCCCATAATTTATATAAATTTATTGCAGTAGGCTCAGAAATAGTATAAAGTGAGTATAAATAAATATAAAACGGTAAAAAAATAAAAAAGGTGTGAAAATGAAATCATTTGAAAACATTGAACTTATGGATCCTAGAACAACCCCTCCTCAAGCTGGTGCTGGAGCAGGCGTTGCGGGCGATGTTTCTCGAGGCCTAGGTCAAAGCGTTGGTGATGTTGCGCAACAACGTCGTGGCACAGCCGATCAACTTCGTCAAATTGGTGAAAAAATTGCTGCTGGCGATGTTGATAGTGCAATGCGCCTTGTTCAACAAATTATTGCTATCGAAGCGACTGCTGCAGATCAAAATTTCCGTGCACAATTACAATTAGAAACCGTTCAAGGTAGCATTGGGAACATGCTAAAGATCTTTGGTACAATGATCAAAGCATTTGGTGGGGAAGAGCTGGGACAACAACTAATTGATATGGCAGACGATCCAAACTTGCGCCTTGATCGTGTAAATCCAGATACTTCTAGAGTTGAAGGTTTAGATACCAATATGGATCCAAGCCTCCAAGGCCATACGAGAGAGATTATCAATTCTTCTGGTGCGGCTGCTCGCGGTCAAGCTGCAGAAACACCCCGTGATACTGTAACTCAAGGTGACGGTGCTTATGCCGCGCCGACAGACACACCTCGCACTGGCGATGCACCTGCACCTCCCGCTGGTAGTTCCCGAGAAACTAGATCAGTTGCAAGCGGTGAAGCTGGCCCGTCTCCAATTTCTGAAACAAGGCTAGTTGCTGAATACAGACGACAAAATCCTGGTAAGTCTGAGGCAGAAGCACGTTCTACTCTACATTTGAACGATAGAGGTGACACCTTAAGTCAAGCAGAAATTTATAGTGTTGGTCGCATTGCTCCCGATGTGGCGCGTGCGATGGGCTTACCTGTTCCAGCACCTACTCCTTAAGTAATATAAAAAACCAAATTCACAAAAACCCCGATCATCGCAGCGGGGTTTTT
>JBIICJ010000033.1:0-19482 GCA_044238965.1 Micavibrio sp.
CAGAACTCGACGTTATGAATTGTGTTTTTAGACCATGCATGAGGGTAAAACCTTATCTTCTTACCCGACTTTATAAATTAAAAATATTAGTTATGTCAATAATTATTTTAATTTCTTTAAAACATACGTTCCAGGAGCGGGGGCAAGGGATTCCTTCGCTTTGCGGACTTTTACGCGTTTTGAACCCATGTTTTGTAGCCATTTTGACCAATCTGACCACCATGACCCATGGGTTTGGGCACATTTTCCTAACCATTCATCAGGGTAATCGCGGTCATCAATTTCGCCATCCATCGTCCAGAAATGATATTTATTCGATGCGGGTGGATTGACGACTCCTGCCACGTGACCTGATGCGGATAATACAAATTTCTTTTTCCCGCCCAATAAATGCATACCCTCAAATGTGGCTTTCCACGGCGCGATGTGATCATCTTTGGTGGATAGAAAATATGAAGGCGTCATAATTTTTCGCACGTCAATAGGCGTATTATCAATCGTGATGGCATTTGGTTTGCACAATAAATTATCGCGATACATATTTTTTAAATAAAAACTATGCATGCGCGCAGGCATGTTGGTTGAATCATCATTCCAATATAATAAATCAAACGGGAATGGTTCTTTGCCGAGTAAATAATTATTCACAACGAATGACCAGATTAAATCATTTGCGCGAAGCATACTGAATGTATTGCGTAATTCACGCCCATCCAAATATCCTTTTTCGGACATTTTCTTTTCTAATTTTTCCAATTGGTCATGATCGGTGAATAATTTTAAATCACCTGAATCGGCAAAATCAATTAAAGTTGTTAAAAATGTGGCTGATGCAATGCGCTTATCTTGTTTATGCGCCGCCATATAGGCGAGCGTAGTGGCAAGCAATGTACCGCCAATACAATACCCAACGGCATGAACTGCATTTTCACCTGTTTGATGTTCGATGGTATCGAGCGCCTCAAAAATACCTTCCTTCATATAATCGGAAAATTCTTTGTTCGCCAATTTGCGTGTGGGGTTTGCCCATGAAATCATAAAGACGGTATGACCCTGATCAACTGCCCATTTCACAAATGAATTATCTTGGCGCATGTCGAGAATATAATATTTATTAATCCAAGGTGGTATAATGAGGATGGGTGTTTTAAAAACGTTATCAGTTGTAGGTGCGTATTGAATTAATTCAATCAAATCATTGCGAAACACAACATCCCCAGCAGTTGTAGCTAAATTTTTGCCAACCGCATATTGGATATAATTTGTTTTTGAAATGTCTAAATGTCCGTTGCCGCGTTCTAAATCTTCGATCAAATTTTCAAGCCCGCGTAATAAATTAGTCCCGTGGCTATTGATTGTTTCACGGATGACTTCGGGGTTGCTAAAGGCAAAATTTGTCGGCGAGAGCGAGTCTACAAATTGTTTCGTCATAAAATTTAATTTGGCGCGGTCTTGTTTTTCCATGCCATTATTATTTTCAATCGATTTTTGTAAGATATCACCCGTTAATAGATATGATTGTTTAATAAAACTGAAAATTGCGTTTTCGTTCCACATCGCATCACGAAACCGACGATCAGATGGGGCAGAGTCGATTACATTTTGCGACTCTTCGCCTTTTAATTTTTTTGTGGTTTCAGTAAATAATTCTGACATGCGTTGCCAATAATCAATTTGCAGATCAATAAAAATTTGTGGTTTTTTTAAACCCGCTTCCCAAAATTTAAATAAAGTTGTGTGAAGATTAAACGGATCCCAGTCTGTATCCTCTATCTGTGCCTCTAAATTTTGTTGGATGAGGGGGCGAAGGCGTTCCATCAAATTTTGGTATTGTTTTTGAAACACCATCATATCCCCCATGGAATGGGGCTGGTTTTCCGCCTGTGCAACAGGTGGGTTTTGGTCGGTTTTGGTATTCTGGCTCATGGGGTCAAAAATGCCTTAATATTGAATAAAATCAAGAGGGATATGGATAGATTTGAAATATATGTTTAACCTCTTGCGCAAACGAATTGTTTAGGCTTGAATATGCATATTATGACTCGTGTTCTTTTGCTCCTTCTGTCGTCTGTGTTATGTCTGTCCGCCTGCGTGACGACAGGCAAGGCCGTTGATCGCCAGAAAACAACAACACAATCTAATAATAAATTGAGTATGATCGATATTTCGCGTGGGTTATCAGACGGTGCGGTTGATGTCTATGAATCCGAAGGGCCGTTGCTCACGAAACCAGTACCGCCATCGGGTAAACATTTTTCAAATGCGAGTGTACCCGTCAGCAAAGATATATTGACGAATGATCCCAGTGTTGTGATTTATGATTCCAGTACAGGACAACCGATTCAAACGCGCACAGAAAATAATTTGCTCAGTCAAGACGAATTAGAACCGCCCATTCCGCCAATTGATTTACCCGATCTGCAACCACCCGTTGAGGCTTTGGGTGAATTGCCATCGCCTTTTGACAAGGATGGTAATTTATTACCCGATGAAAAGCTATGAAATCAGTGCGCATCGCCATCGCAGGTTTGGGTAATGTGGGGGCTGGCGTTGGTCAATTATTGGAAAAAAATCATAGTTTAATTGCTGATCATACGAATTGTGATATCCAAATTTCCGCGGTGTCTGCACGATCAAAAACTAAAGATCGTGGCTTTGATTTATCAAACGTCACATGGCACGAAGATCCGTTACATCTTTTAAATGATAAACCTGACATTTTATGCGAATTAGTTGGCGGTGACGAAGGTGTTGCTTATGAATTAGTGCGCGCGGCACTATTACAAAAAATTCCTGTGGTAACGGCGAATAAGGCACTCATGTCAAAACATGGCGTTGAACTCGCACAATTGGCCGAACAAAATAATGTGCCATTATGTTTCGAAGGGGCGGTTGCGGGCGGTATTCCTGTGATCAAATTAATCCGTGAAGGTTTAGCGGCGAATAAGATTTCAAAATTATATGGTATTCTAAACGGCACGTGTAATTATATTTTGACGACGATGCAATCAACAGGTCGGTCATTTGATGACGTCTTAAGCGAGGCGCAAGCAAAAGGGTACGCTGAAGCTAACCCAATGCTTGATGTTGATGGGTTTGATACAGCGCATAAATTGTCACTGCTTGTGGCGCTTGCCTTTGGCGTGAATCCTGATACGTCGCACATGCCAATTTTTGGTATTCGCCCGATTAAATCCGAAGATATTCATGTAGCTGATGAACTTGGATATCGTATTAAGCTTATTGGATCATCATCTCTTTCACCGAACGGTAAAATTTTGCAATCGGTTGAACCATCTTTGGTTCCGAAAACATCATCGCTTGCACATGTGCCGCATGTTTTAAATGCGGTCTATACAATTGCTGATCCTGTAGGGTCGAGCTTTATCGAAGGGCGCGGGGCAGGTGCGGGGCCAACGGCATCGGCAGTTGTGGCTGATATCATTGATGTTTTAAACAATCGTTGTACATATCCATTTTTAAAACCCATTGCTAAAATTAAAGCAATGGAAAGATTGCCTGATAAAGATTTTGAAGGTTCTTACTATGTACGTTTGATGGTGAAAGATCAGCCTGGTGTGATTGCTGACATTTCCGCAATCTTACGTGATCAAAAAATTTCAATTGAAAGTTTAATTCAACGTGGACGTGACCCACTGCACCCTGTCATGGTTGTGTTCACAACTCATGAATGCATGCGCGATAAATTATTAAAAGCTATGAATGCGATTGGACAATTAGATACTGTATCCGAAACCCCATTTTTTATGCCAATTTTAGATATTTAGCAGCCTGAAATATTGTGAATTACCTCAATATTTATATGTGTTTTTGACGTTGATTGGTCTATCATTGAACCATGTCAGCAAAACTTCATAATAATAATCTCTATCATTCCGAAATTATGGATCGTAACCTTGCCCTTGAGGCTGTGCGCGTGACCGAAGCTGCCGCACTCGCCGCATCACTTCAGGTTGGTCGCGGCAATGAAACCGAAGCTGATCGCGTCGCAGTCGATGCGATGCGCGTTACATTAAATTCATTATCAATTTCGGGTAAGGTTGTGATCGGCGAAGGTGAGCGTGACGAAGCACCGATGTTATATATCGGCGAAGAGGTGGGAACACATAACGGCCCGCGCGTTGATATCGCGCTTGACCCGCTCGAAGGCACAACCATCACCGCGAATGGTGGTCAGAACGCTCTTGCGGTTTTGGCAATGACGGATCAGGGTGGATTTTTACATGCGCCCGATACCTATATGCAAAAATTGGCGGTGGGTACGGGCATATCGCTGAACAGCATTGATTTAGATGCACCGCCAAAGGATATTTTAGCACGTGTTGCTCGCGAAAAAGACGCGCATATCGAAGATTTATTGGTTTGTATTCTCAATCGTCCGCGTCATGAAACTTTGATCAAACAAGTTCGTGAAACAGGTGCGCGCATTATGTTGATTCAAGATGGTGATGTGTCGGCGGTCATCGCAACCACCGACCCCGACAAAGGCATTGATGTTTATATGGGCACTGGCGGTGCGCCCGAAGGCGTATTGGGCGCGGCGGCGTTGCAATGTGTTGGCGGGTCGATGCTCGGGCGTTTGATCTTCCGCAATGATGGCGAAAAGGCGCGCGCAGAAAAAGTTGGTATCACAGATTTTAATCGTATTTATACGACGTCTGATTTGGCACGTGGTGAAAATGTTATGTTTGCCGCCACGGGCGTCACCGATGGCACATTGCTCAAAGGTGTGCGCCGTTTTGCGGGTGGTGCGACCACACAATCCATTGTTTTGCGTTCTAAATCAGGTACAACGCGCATTATCGACTCCAAACATAATTTTACTCGTAAACCAGAATAACGGATTTTCCTATGACGCCTGTGTTCAATATGCCGCCATCAATTTTGCAATCACAATGGGTGATGCCCGATGTGAATGATGATGATATTTCACAAATTATTCGTGATCATGGCGTGCCTGAAATTGTGGCGCGGTTATTGACCGCCCGCGCCGTAAAATCAGACGGCGTGCAAGAATTTTTAAACCCGACATTGTCACAACATTTCCCCAACCCATTAAAATTGCGTGATATGGAACATTGCGCCAATTATGTTGCTGATAATATTGTCATGGGTAAAAAATTCGGCGCACTATGTGACTTTGATGTTGATGGATCAACTTCGGCGGCGATTTTAATCAAATTTTTTCGTGGTTTTGGGCGCGAATTACCAATTTATATTCCTGATCGTTTATCCGATGGTTACGGGCCAAACGCAAAGGCATTGCAATCATTAAAACAACAAGGATGCGATATTGTATTCATTGTTGATTGCGGCACAACCGCGTTTGAACCCATTGCCTATGCGCGATCAATTGGTTTGGATGTAATTGTTCTTGATCACCATGAACCCGCAGATACATTTCCCGATGTGAATTATATCATCAACCCGAAACGCCGTGATGATGATAGCGGGTATTCCATGCTTGCCGCTTGCGGCGTTGCATTTTTAACATGCGTTGCGATTAACACTGCGCTTCGTCAGAAAAATTTTTACGCGCAGAATAATATTACTGAACCGCAACTCAAGAGAAATCTTGATCTTGTAGCATTGGGTACGGTGTGCGATATGGTGCCACTCACGGGGCCAAACCGATTATTGGTGCGGGCAGGTTTTGATCAAATGGCGCGCATGGAAAATGTGGGGTTAAAGGCGTTATGCGCTGTTGGCAACATTAAAAAACCACCCACGCCAGAAGATGCAGGTTATGTGTTGGGCCCACGCATTAATGCGGGGTCACGCGTGCATTTATCTGATTTAGGTGCAAAATTATTGGCGTGCGATGATGCCGAAGAAGCCAATAATCTCGCATGGCATTTAAATGATTGTAATGTAAAACGCCGTTCGCTTCAGGCGGATATGCTGAAGGAAGCTGTATTCCAAGTGGAGCGTTACGGCCTTGCCGATAAACCTCTCATCATGGTGTCTGATCCATCATGGCATGTGGGTTTAAATGGTTTGGTCGCGGGACAATTAAAAGAACGGTATGGCAAACCCGCCTGCGTGATTGCATTCGCAACTGGCGAGAGTGAAAAATTGGAAGGGCGTGGTTCGGGACGTTCTATCGCTGGGTTTAATCTTGCGGCATTATTTATGCGCGCGCATGAAAAAGGTTTGTTATTAAAAGGTGGCGGGCATGCGATGGCGGCGGGATTTACCGTTGATCCTGCTCATATTGATGCGTTACATGAATTCTTTTTAACTGAGGCAGAAGTCATCGCACAAAACCAAAATTTTATCACGCAAGAACGTATTGACGGTGTGATGTCATTGCGCGGATTAAAACCAAATTTTATTCACATGCTTGAAAAAAATATCGGGCCCTTCGGGCAACAAAATCCTGAACCGCGATTTGTTATTCCATCGGCGCGGATTGTGATGGCCGATATTGTTGGTGAAAAACATGTACGCTTACAAATAACTGAACGGGAAGGCGGGGTACGTATGAAAGCCATCGCCTTTGGCGCAGTGGAAACTGATTTGGGGGCATTATTATTGGGTGCGCGCAATGGGCCTGAATTGCATTTAATGGGGCAATTTAAGGTCAATGAATGGAACGGGTCAGAATCGGTTGAATTTCATGTGATGGATGCCGTGTATGCGACCTCTGTGCCTATTGAACAAGTTGCCTAAATTTATGCGCAAAAGCCTGTAAAATGTGTTTTTTGTGAGATGTAAATTAGGGCTTGATTTTTACGCCGTGCGCCCTTATAAAACCGTCTCACTAAGGTCAAATCGAAGTCCCCTTCGTCTAGAGGCCTAGGACACCTCCCTTTCACGGAGGCGACACGGGTTCGAATCCCGTAGGGGACGCCAGTTGACTGTATTTTACAGTCCGATAAAATCCGAAAATTCTTGCTCTTTTATCTCAATTCAGTCTATTTTCACCATACATATAGTCTTTTATCTGCGTTGAGGAAACAAATGTCATCACCATATAGCCATGGTAAGTCGAGAGCATCACCCTCTTTAAAAGGTAAGTACAGACAAGTTGTGGGGCTAACGCAAGATGAGGAATATAGTCTAATAGCATCCGTACAAGTATATGATGATAAAAAAGCTCTACAAAAACTCATCGATTCTTTTGATTTATTTATTCGACGCATTTCAAATGAATTCGCACGAAGAAGCGGTCTTGATGCCGAAGACGTTTATCAAGAGGGTCTAGTTGGGTTTATTACCAGTGTTAAAAAATTTGATATTGAAACTGGGAACAGGCTTTCAACTTATGCGCATCATTGGATAGCGCAAGCCGCACGCGATTATACACAAAATAATAATAAAATTGAAAATGTTCCAGTACGTATTCCTGTAAGTGCGCGTATAAAATTGAGGGAATATAGAGCCTATTTACAGTCAAATGGATTAGATGAAAAAAAACTATCACTACAACAAATTAAGGATATTGCAAAAGGATTGGGCACTACATTTGATGTGATATCAAGCGCTAGGCAGACATTTTCCGTTTCGGCGCGTGTTCCAATTGATGCCCCAATTCATAATAGTGAAGACAATTCCCAAACATATGGTGATTTTTTATCAGATACTTCAGAATCAGCGTTTGATATTTTGAACGATCAAATGGGCAAAGAGCTATTAACATCATTAATAAATGATGCAAAATTAACAGATCGAGAGAGAGATTTTCGCGCGGCGTCGTTTACATGATGAGCCAGATACATTGGAAATCTTGGCGCAAGAATATAATGTTTCCAGAGAACGGATACGCCAAATTGAAGAGAAGGCGCTTGGAAAATTGAGGCGCGCCGTAAAGTTCTATATGCGTAATTTTATTGGAAATGAAAATGGCCGAATGAATGAATTGGGTATCTTATAAATAATTTACATAATTTAATAAAAGTGGCTATTTTCGAATAAATATATCCTTTTCACTTGATTATTGGGTTTGAATTATATACTAAGAGGCTTCGAAAATTATAAGGATTCACGAAAATGGCTGTACCTAAGAAGAAAACATCGAAATCGGCTCGCGACATGCGCCGTTCACACCACGCTTTGGAAACGTTTAACTGGACCGAAGACAAAACCACAGGTGAACCTGTGCGTCGTCACCACGTTGACCTGAAAACAGGTATGTATCGTGGTCGTCAAGTTCTCGATACCAAAAAATAAGAATATATAAATCATGCCTCCCTTGACCATTGCATTGGACGTCATGGGTGGCGATCATGGAGCCGCCAGCGTTTTGCCTGCGGCTCTTGACGTTTTAGAACAAAATTCTGACGTTCATTTTATTTTGTGCGGTGATGAAAAAATCATCGCGCCATTTTTTGATAAAAACCCTCAATATCAATCACGCATTACCATCAATCACACTGACATAGTTATCTCTGCCGATGAAAAACCATCGCAAGCGTTGCGCACGGGCAAAGGTTCGAGTATGCGTTACGCAATTAACGCTGTTGCCGAAGGGCGCGCGCAGGCCGTGGTGTCTGGTGGTAACACTGGCGCATTAATGGCGATGTCTAAAATCGTATTGCGCCCCATGGAAGGCATTCATCGCCCTGCCATTGCCAGCACTTTGCCAACCATTAAAAACGGCGTGGTCATGCTTGATCTGGGCGCAAATCTAGATTGTGATTCTGAAATCTTGGTGCAATTTGCGGTTATGGGTTCGGTGTATGCGCGTATCGTGAATGGATTAGACAATCCGCGCGTGGGTATTTTAAATGTCGGTTCCGAAGATATGAAGGGGCATGATGATGTGCGCGGTGCCTCGGCGGTGTTGCAGCAAATCAAAATCCCAGGGACTTATATTGGATTTGTTGAGGGCAATGATATTCCATCAGGCGATGTCGATGTTGTTGTGACCGATGGGTTCACAGGAAATGTGGCCTTAAAAGTGGCCGAAGGCGTTGGTAAATTCGCCAGCCACGTGATGAAAGATGCATTTAAATCATCATTATTATCAATGATGGGGGCAATCCTTGCCTTTGGCGGTTTGAAACGCGCCAAAAAACGGATGGATGTTCGTTTTTATAATGGTGGTATGTTTTTGGGTTTAAATGGTATTTGCGTCAAAAGCCACGGTTCAATGGACAAAATTGGTTTTGCCAATGCTATTCACGTCGCGATTAATTTGGCGCGTAATAATTTTAACGCGCGTTTAGCCGATGAAATTAATAAGGTAATGGTTCAGGAAAAATTATTAGCCGAAAAAGAATCTGTGCTAACGAAAGAAGCCGTGTAATCATGCGCCGCGCTGTCATTCATTCAACGGGTTCATATCTGCCTCAACGTATCATGACCAATGCCGACATGGAACGCATCGTTGATACATCGCATGAATGGATCGTACAGCGTTCAGGCATTGAGCAACGCCATATCGCCGATGATAATCAAACAACATCTGATTTAGCCATTGAATCCGCCCGCGATGCGTTAAATCGTTCAGGTTACGCACCAACCGATATTGATGGCATTATTGTGGCGACGACCACACCTGATCAAACATTCCCGTCTGTGGCGGTAAAGGTACAAAATGCATTGGCTATTCCTCCATGCATGGCATTTGATGTACAGGCCGTGTGCACAGGTTTCGTTTATGCGTTATCGGTTGCCAATAATTTTATTACATCGGGGCAATCAAAACGTATTTTGGTGATTGGCGCCGAAAAAATGTCATCTGTTTTAAATTGGCAAGATCGTACAACTTGCGTTTTATTTGGTGATGGCGCGGGTGCAGTAATTTTAGAGGCGGATGAAAGCGGGAAGGGTGATATTACCGATCGCGGGATTATCTCCACGCATTTAATGGCCGATGGACGTTTAAAAGATATCTTATATACCGATGGCGGCGTGTCTTCGACAGGCGGTGCAGGTCATATTGTGATGCACGGCAAGGAAGTTTTTAAACATGCTGTCAATTACATGGCAGATATTGTGAAGATAGTACTTGAACATAATCATATCAAATCTGATGCCATTGATTGGTTGGTACCGCATCAGGCCAATTTACGCATTATTACAGGCACAGCCGAAAAATTGGGCATGCCGATGGAGCGCGTGGTATTAACTTTACAGAATCATGGAAACACATCAGCGGCGTCAATTCCACTCGCACTCGATGTCGCAGTCAAAGATGGGCGTATTAAACCAGGCCAAACCTTATTATTTGAGGCATTGGGCGGTGGTTTAACATGGGGCGCCGCCTTGGTTCGTTTTTAATAAAGTTATATTTGAGAACAAAGTAACCGCACAAATCTGTTAATATCCTCTCTTATCGCATTGTTTTTATTGACCGAAGCGTCTTTTTTTGGATAGGATTTAACTATGTCCAAAACAATCACCCGCGCTGATTTAGGCGAATCCATCTATCAACAGGTGGGGCTGTCACGCAATGAATCATCATCCTTGGTGGAAATGGTGTTGGACGAAATTTCCAAACAATTGATCGATGGAAAAACTGTCAAAATTTCTTCCTTCGGATCGTTCAGCGTGCGTCAGAAAAAAGAACGTATTGGCCGTAACCCGAAAACAGGCGTTGAAGTTCCCATTACACCACGCAAGGTTTTGGTATTCCGTGCATCCCATGTTTTAAAAGACCGCATGAATGGTATTACACCGACCATTCGTGATGGCGATGAATTTGCGTGAGGGGCGTTTTAAAGATGGCTTTTCAACAAAAATCACCAAATGCATTTCGTACAATTTCCGAAGTTGCCGAAGACTTAAACGTGCAACAACATGTGCTTCGTTTTTGGGAAACAAAATTTTCTAGCATTAAGCCATTAAAACGTGGTGGCGGTCGTCGTTATTACCGCCCCGAAGATGTGGCGCTCATCAAAAAAATTCATACATTGCTCTATACCGAAGGGTATACCATCAAAGGCGTACAAAAATTGTTAAAGGGCGTGAGCAAATCAACCGTTTTGCAAGAACAGCGCAACCCACAACAACAACCGCATGTGCATGGTGAAAATGTTCCATCCATCGCAGGTGTGGGTGTTGATATGCCCGTATCAGATACATCATCAGTGATGATTACTAAATTCGCATTGTCCGAAACACAAAAACAATCATTGCACGATATTTTGAATGATTTGCTTGAAATGCGTGAGATGATAAATGATGACGATGTTTCCGCACAAAACGTCGCATAAAATTAAGACCCTGCCTTGATCTTCCCCTTGTCAATTGATGGTTAATCCGATAAAACCCTTACAATCATTATCGGTTCGGAGTGTGGCGCAGCCTGGTAGCGCACTAGCATGGGGTGCTAGGGGTCGCAAGTTCAAATCTTGTCACTCCGACCATAATTTTCTGAAATCCAAATCATGACAAAAAAAATCGAAAACTCAATTAATCATATGTATGATATGCGCGTTATCAGCATTTATTTGTGTCATTTTATATCAGGTCAGTGGTTCATTTATTGATGAAAATGGATTTCTGCACGAACAATTCGGTTTTATTCCATTGGGGTTATTACTTTTGATTAAAAAAATTATAAATAAAATTTAAGGAGAATAATCATGACAACGATTTTATATGCATCTCTTTTAACATTTGGGCTTATTTTTTTGTCAATTAATGTCATTAAGGGGCGGCGCTTTCATAAAGTGGCATTGGGTAATGGAGAGCAACAAGATATGTTGGCACGTGTTCGTGCGCAGGGAAATTTTGCTGAATATTCTATCTTTTTTATTGTTTTGCTTTTTTTAAATGAAACATCAGGTATGCCGATTTTTTTAGTTCATATTTTTGGAATTATATTTTTATGTGGACGTGCATTGCATGCCTATAGTCTTTTGAAAGATGAGACGTATGTGGATGGGCAATTGGCGAAAAATCCAACATACCGCATTGCTGGCATGATGATAACGTTTTCCACCCTGGGTATTTTGGGGCTTTCTTCGCTTATTCTTTATTTTACACAATGATCTTCATGTTTTAGTATTTAATGGCCACCTTTTACCATAATTTAATATCTTCCTTGGTATAATTTACTCATGTCAGAGGAAAGTAACGAAGAATATACGACTAGATTTGGTAATTTCGTAGAGGACCCTTCGCGTCCTGGCGTTTTTTTAGCAGAAGAAATTGACCAATCTGAACTGGTTGTGCCGGCTTCTGTGTCACGAACGGGCCAAGATATTCCCTTAAACGTAAGCCCAACAACTGTGTTTATTACGCCCGATAATGGGGAAAGAGCGTTACCATATGAAGAAAGTATAGAGGGTACTCCGGAGGGTTCGGGAAATAGCACATCCCTTGATAGAGTAGCCTATTTTAATAATTTGTCATTAGTTGCATCATTTGCAAATAGTTCAGGTTATCCTAGTCAAATTCAAAGGGCTGGAGTAAATCCTACATCACCTGTTATCGATCCATTACAGCCAGTACGGATAGCTTTGGCTGGGAGTAATGCTGGAATAGGTCCTTTTGCATTAGTTACTAATAATAATGGTGGCGGCATTATTAATTTAGGAGATGGTGATACAGATATGCTGGTAGCCAGATTTGTAAGTGTTCCTAACATTGCAAGTTTAAACCTCACTCAAAGTGAAATTGATGGTTTGGGATCATTCGTTGTTGGACATGAGATTAAACATTTAAATGATGGGCGTGTTGCTGGTCGGAGTTATGAGGACTGGGAAACATATAGAGCAGAGGTAAATGGTGATCATGATACATTAAATACTTATTTTAATGATGATTTTGCTCAATTGGTAATGGATATGCGTGCTTTAGGTTCATTAAATAATTTTGGATTTATGGACGTAGAAATGGATGATCATGCAACACATATTTGGTCAGAAGAGTTCCGAACAGGAGTAATGCCAACGGAAGAGCAGGCTAATAAAATTATGGCGGCTCCTAATTTAATTAATTCAGAATTAGAATCTAGATTGGATTCAGATCAAGACATAATAGAGAGTATGTATATGTTCCCAGCCGAGAGATATATATATCTTGCCACCCTTCATGCAGAAGGAGCATTCGCAGAACAGCAATCAGAAAACGAGTATGTGAATGAATATTTAGATAAATATATAGATGCAGCAGAGCGAAGATATCCATCAGAACAAATTGATGAGGCTAGCCAGAGAGTTCTAATGCGTCAGGCATCAGAATTAGTTTATGATGCAGAACCTGATGTGGATCTATCTGAGGGGGACGTTGCGGATAAATTGCGCGATGATCCTGCTTATTACTATGCAAACATGAAAGTGTTGCGTGAAAATGGCACATTCGATTCAATACCCCACGCGAACGAAATTATTGATAGACGTCTGGCGCAAATTGAACAGGAAAATCCTGAACTTATCAAAAATATAGATATGAATGTTTACCGTGAACGTTATAAGAATGATGAAGCGCCCACACCATCTTCTGTACCCACTCCTACGTTACCGTCAACTGGTTTAGCCCCACCAGCGGCTCCATCTATGCCGTCTCTATAAAAAAATCAATTCTGATATACAAATACAGGAATGTTTATAAATGATGGTGAGATATGTGTGGCGGTAGATTCGCGTGCGATTATGGGGAATGAGCATGAAATTAGTAAACTTCCCGCTTTAAATTTCATATTTTTAATTTCATTCATATGCCATGGCGATAAATAACAGATAATTACGTCGGCATCACTAAGATCTTGATCAAAAAAGTTTTGTTGTAAAATGTGTATTCGTTTTGAAAATAACGATGTTACTTTTGATATCCAATATGGGGCAGGTGATGTTTCATATCCAATGATTGTCGCACGCGGTAGAGTGTGATTTAATTTTTGTAATAATCCGCCCCATCCTGATCCCAAATCTGTGATATTGATATGTGCGTTCGCGCCATAGGCATTGGTAATAATATCAATGATGGTTCGGCGCACAGCAGGCATAGATGGTGCGGGCACAATCCGCACCTTTGTTTCATAAAAAAAGATAAGAAATATAACCGCAAAGGCGATCATTAACACGCATGAATAAATGAGATCAAACACACTCACGTAATCATACCATTATTCTCCATCACCTAATTTGACAGTTACTTTTTGGCTGTGTGACCACTCCAGCATGATGTTATAGGCGATAGCAAGTAATGTTGGTCCCACAAATAAACCAATAAATCCAAAGGCTAAAATACCGCCAATAATTCCCATTAAAACAAGAAGAAGGGGAAGATTGCTGCCGAGCGAAATAAAGTAAGGACGGAGAATATTATCCGACCCACTTACGATTATTAAGCTCCACAATCCAAGGAAAATGCCTGCGCCGATCATGTTTTCACCAAACAGCCATAATGTCGCGGGAATCCAAATCAATGGTGGGCCGCCTGGAATAAAAGATAGAATAAAAATCAACAAACCAAGCAAAGCTGGGGCGGGCACGCCTGCCATCCAAAAGCCAAATGCGGCAGTTGCGCCTTGAACCACTGCGGTTCCGACGACACCATAAATGACCGCGATTAATGTGCCTTTTGATACGCCTAGTAAATAAATGGCTTGTTTGCCCCCAAAATTTTCAATTAAGGTATTTATGCGATCGGCTGTTGAGACGCCATGACGAAACATGAAATAAGAAATTAAAATTGCGAGCGTAAGATCAATAACGCCATGACCGATTGATCCTGCAATCGCTAATAATTTACGTGTGATTGTTCCTGAATGCTCTTGGAGTAACATGGGAATACGTTCTTTATTTTGAACATAATCAATCCAAAAACTATCTGCATGTGATCCGATAATAGGAAGAGACCGAATCCATTCAGGCATTGTTGTCGGGCGTTGTCCCAATGCGCCTGAAAAATTATTCATCAAATCACGGAAATTATCCATTAATGTGGAGCCAACAAATAATAATGGGGCGACGAACAATACAACCAATGATAATGTCATGATGGTCGCGGCGAGGGCGGTTTTATGATTGAGTTTTCTTTCAAGCCACGTGAAGGCAGGCCATGTCGCCAGAGTCAAAATTAAGGCCAATAAGATAGACGGCACAAATGGCGCCAAAACCATCAAACAGACGACAAACACGGTGACAAGGGCGGACAAACCAACCAGAACACGTAAAATGGCGGTTTTGTCCCATAATTTTTCGGAAAGATCGATTTTCATACCCTCTATATACCTGAAAACACTTGATTCCGAAAGCCCCGCCCGTTAAATAGATGCAATGCAAAAAATTAGCAAAAATTTTGGTTTAGCCGTACTGATGACAGAATTTAGTCATGTCTTCTGTTGCGTACTTCCTACCGTATTCACGATCCTTAGCTTTGCCGCTAATCTCGGTATGATTAGCGCCTTGCCAGTATGGTTAATGGATTTACATGATGTCATCCATAATTATGAACTTCCCATTATATTGGCATCCAGTGCCATGTTGTGTTTCGGGTGGGCTGTCCATTTAATCAGTAAGCGTGTCGATTGCCACAATACAGGCTGTTCACACCCACCGTGTGAGCCAACCAAAGACCGTAATTTAAAAATTTTAAAAATCGCAACCATTTTACTGGCTTGTAACGTATTTGTATTTGCCGTCATCCATAAAAATATTTTTGAATTATCTTTCCTTCCCACCGCAGTTCAACATGTTGAACATGACCATGAACATGGCAACCATGATTCAGAAACCATAGAGAATGACCACGACCACAACGCCCATCACTAATTTCGCTGACCTTGGTTTAAGCGCACATATTTTAAAAGCCATTGATGATATGGGTTATACAACCCCGACGCCGATCCAAGCGGAAGCTATTCCTCATGCTCTTGCCAAACGTGATGTTGTCGGTTTGGCACAAACGGGTACAGGAAAAACAGCCAGTTTTACATTGCCGATGATCGAATTATTATCAAATGGTCGTGCAAAAATGCGTATGCCGCGATCATTGGTATTAACCCCCACACGTGAATTAGCGGCGCAGGTTGCTGAAAATTTTGATAAATACGGTATTTATTCGAAGTTGACCAAAGCGTTATTGGTCGGCGGCGAGTCAATGAACGAACAAATCCGCGTGCTTGAAAAAGGTGTTGATGTTTTAATTGCAACGCCTGGCCGTTTACTTGATTTATTCGAACGTGGTCAAATTTTGATGACGGATATTCGCATCTTGGTTATTGACGAAGCGGATCGTATGCTCGATATGGGATTTATTCCTGATATTGAAAAAATTATTTCGCGTATTCCATCGCAACGCCAAACATTATTATTTTCGGCAACAATGCCGCCTGAAATTCGCAAATTAACCGAACGGTTTTTAAAATCACCGATTGAAATTTCTGTAGCGCCGCCTGCAACGACAGCCACCACCATTGATCAAAAAATTATGATGGTGACACCTGAAAATAAAAAACGTGCGATCAAATCAATTTTGGATCAAGAACCAGTTAAAAATGCATTTGTATTTTGTAATCGCAAACGCGATGTTGATTTATTGGGGCGGTGGTTAAAAGACCAAGGTTTCAAAGCCGCACCATTGCATGGTGATATGGTACAATCAAAACGTACGGAAACTTTAAATGGATTTAAATCAGGCGAAGTAATTTTATTGGTGTGTTCTGATGTTGCCGCGCGCGGGTTGGATGTATCAGGCGTATCGCACGTATTTAATTTTGATGTACCGTTTAATCCTGATGATTACGTTCACCGTATCGGCCGTACAGGCCGCGCAGGTCAAACGGGCGTGTCATGGACTCTGGCAACTGACGATGATGAAAAATTGGTCAAAGCCATCGAAGCCCGCATTGGGCGCGATATTCCAACCGTACCTTATGTAACAACAAAATCAGCGGCGTCATCGAATAAACATAATAACGAGGCGCCAAAGGCAAAATCAGCGCCTAAGGAGCTATCAAAGCCACAACCTAAACAACCTTCAAAGCCTCAGAAAAAAGCTCAAAAACCCTTATCCGATGATGTTATTGGGTTTGGGGATGATATTCCCGCTTTTTTACGTCGCCATTAATCTTTTCACAAGAATATGTTATCACTATAGGGCATGAAAATGACTGCCGTCCGTTCACTTTATTTCAGCCTATGGCTTTTGATGTTTTTCATTGTGGTTCATCCCGCGATGGCAGAAATTGCGCCTGTGGTAACGCAGGCGGTGGTGGAAGATCCAAACAAAGTTGATCTCACATCCGATAATTTATTTTACGATGATAAAAATCAAAAAATGATTGCCGAAGGTAAAGTTGAAATTGCGCAGGCGGGCCGTATGGTGCATGCCGATCGTGTTGAATATGATGTAACAACCGATCGTGTGATCGCAATTGGTAATGTCGCCATGATGGAAACAAATGGTGATGTTCATTTTGTTGATCGCGCCGAATTTACCGATCAAATGAAAAACGGAACAGTGCAACAATTACGATCACAATTGGCTGATGGTTCTCGTTTTACCGCGAAAACAGGTGAACGTATTAATGGCACAAAAATCAAAATGAAAGAGGCGAGCTATACCCCATGTGAGCCTTGTAAATATGATCCATCCAAACCACCTGTATGGCAGATAAAGGCAGGAGAGGTTGAACACGATTCCGTGGATAAAAGCATTACGTATCACGATGCACGTTTTGAAATGGGCGGCGTTCCTATTTTCTATACGCCTTATTTTTCCCATCCTGATGGAACCGAAAAACAAAAAGCAGGTTTTTTACCTCCTTCTTTTTCATTGGCAACGGATTTAGGTTTTGGGGTCACTTCAAAATATTATATTCCTGTTGATCGTAGTGAAGATTTAACATTGGGAATTCGTGCCTTAACAGAGCAAGCGCCCGTATTAATGGGCGAACACCGTAAACGTTTTCAAAATGCAGAAATCGTCTCAGATGCTTCGGTTACATATGCTGATCGTAAAGATAGTGTATCAGGTAAAGCGATTACGGTAGATGAAGAATTTCGAGGTCATTTATTCAGTAAGGGAACATTAGACATTAATAAAAAATGGCGTGCAGGTTATGGATTACAATTAACATCTGATGATCAATATCTACGTCAATATGATATTTCCAGTGAAGATGTTCTTGAAAATGAAGTTTATACTGAACGATTTGATAATCGTAATTATGCCGTTGGGCGTCTAATCGCTTTCCAAGATGTGCGGGTTAGTAATCGATCAACTGACCAGCCTAATATATTACCAGAAATCAAAGCCAGTTTTGTAGGTGATCCTAATGATACGTTGGGGGGGCGTTGGAATACCGATCTCTCATTTCTTGGTTTGGCGCGTGACGGTAATGGCCAAGATGTTATACGTGGATCTGCGAATGCAGGGTGGCAACGCCGCGATGTATTTCGCACTGGGTTTGTAAATACTATTAATGCAGTGGCACGTACTGATTTATATTCTGTACCAAATCGAGATCAAGCATTATTAGGTGCGGGTGGAGATGGCGATTCTACATCAACGCGCTTTTATACTTATGCGCAAAACATCACAACATATCCCTTGATAAATCGTTTAGATAAAGCCGAATGGTTAATAGAGCCAACATTATCAATCAAGGTATCTCCTGATGTAAAAAATAATACGGATATCCCTAATGAGGATAGCCAAGACGTTCAAATTGATCCCAATAATATTTTTTCATCTGATCGCTTTCCTGGGTTAGATCGTATCGAAGATCGTTCGAATGTAACTTATGGTATGCGTACAGGCCTTTATGGTGATGATGGAAGTTTTGGTGATATTTTTGTAGGGCAAGCCTATCGTTTGGACGAAGATGATAATCCATTCCCGGTTGGGTCTGGTTTAGAAGAGCAATCGTCAAATTATATTGGGCAAATTTCGTCACGATACAAAGATAAACTAAATCTGAATTATCGTTTTGAGTTAGACAGTGAAACTATGCGTCCTAATCGTCATGAATTAGACGGAAATTTCTTTTGGGGACGTTTCGGTGTTGGAACAACATATTTATACTCGCGCGCTTTAGAAGGTACAGATTTATTGGTAACACGTGAGCAAGTTGCGCCCTCAGTTTCGTACAGAGTAACAGATCAATGGGCACTTGCCGCAAATGCACGGTATGAATTATCAAATACCAGTGATCGCGGTTTGCGTGGCACCGCATTATCGGTATCATATTTAGGGCAATGTTTAAATTTTGCCACAACAATTGATCGCAGTGTATCAAATTCAGTATCTGGAGAGCCATCACTTGAAGTGATGATGCGAATTGGGTTAAAAAACTTAGGTGAATTTGGAGTGGCACAGTAAATGAGCTTGGGACGTTATAACCTTAAATCTCGATATCGACAAAAACATCGTGAACGCAATCAAGGCATCATGATGGGTGTAATGGTTTTTTTAGCGGTTGCTACCTCATTTTTTTGGATGGGACGACAACATGCTTCAATTCAATTGTCATCGTTGCAAAAAGAAGTTGCCAAAGAACGCCAGCAGTCAACTGCATTAGAACAAGAAGTCACCAAATTACGCGCAGAAACGCAAACA
>JBIICJ010000151.1:0-4810 GCA_044238965.1 Micavibrio sp.
AATGATGCCTTTCAGTTGTTCGATCATCAAATCCTGACGGCTCATATCCCGACGGGCAGAATCTTCAATGTTTGACTTCAAACGGTTACCTTCAGCAAGTACTTTGTTCACTTTTTCGGAAAGTTCGCCAAGGGTTTCACCTTTCTTTTTTGCATCTTCGTTAAGCTGGTTAACGTGTGCTTCAACCTTAGCGTTTACTTCGCTAATTTCCTTTTTGATGCTATCCACTAAGGGGTTCAAAGCATCTGTAAATTCATTTGCCATTTTAAATTTTAAATTTAAGAGTTTGTAATAATATTGCTTGTTTCAGTTCTTCGCTCGGCTCGACTGTTTCGGTAACGGGTTGAGTGAGTATGTTGAATAATTGACTGATTCTTTCCTGAACTTGTTTAAAACGAATTTCGATTAACTCAAACGATTCGTCTGTAAATCTGCCGTCTTTTATTGACTTAGACAAAAGTGACAGTTCGTTGTTTAATTTGTTTAATTCGTTCTGTTTTTCTTCATATGACTTTCCGACCTCAATGGTAGGCGTGTTTGGATTTGCACCCCACAAAACCGCTGAGCCTTCAAAAAGTACAACCTCTTTGATTAAGTTATAATCCTTTGCCGCTTCCTGCTTAACAGTACGAAATCCGATTGAATGTTGATTGATATGCCCGGATTTGTAAAACTCCAAAACATCATTCCCCCAAGTGGTATTCGGAATGTCGGTAATACCAACTAAATCGTTACCCTCCAAATTCAATTCAGTAAACTTTCCTATTGCGGATTTTAAAGACGGGTTATGGTCCGTCAAATGCCAAATCAAATTCGCACCTTTTGGACCTCTTTCAGATAATGTTTTCGTATAGGCTCCAGAATCAATTACATCGTTGTCAAGGTCCTTTCTTCCCGTTTGAGAAATAACTACTTTAACACGACGGGAAACGCTATCAACGTCACGTACTGAGTCGGATATGTTTTTTACTTGATAAAACATGAATCAAAAATGAAATTTAATTTTGATTTGAACGGGGGGTTATGTCAACTACTTAAAAATTCAGGCTTTCTTATTAGCCGCCCGTTTTTATCCCTCTTATTTGTGACTGCATAAGTACACCTGCATTGAATTACGTCCTTCGCTTGCGCCTGTGGGTCGTGCGGGTGTTCCAATTCAGCACCACTGCGAGGGTCAACAAACTTAGCGTTAAAGTCAACCGTTTGACCGTCCATGTAGTAATGATCTGGGTTCTTCTTTGCGAAGTCCTGTGGTGTTCTATCGTTCATAGGGTTACCACGTGTACGGTTATCCCTTGCTGAAATCCACATTTTTTCCTTTAAGAAAGGTGAACGATCAGCACCAACGTAAGTGCCGGCATGAATAGCCTTGCCCGTTTCAGTACGCGCAATCATTTCAGCCCTGTTTGCCGTAATAACGCCTAACCTTTCATCATTCAGAATGTATCGTACCGTTTCATCCACGCCCCACCCTTCCTGAATTGATTTGTCAAGAATGGAATTAAATAGTTTCTGATTAGTCTTAACTATTGCGAAAGTTCCGTTATTGTAGAAATTCTGCCCTAAATACTCTAAGATAATTCTAAACCATTCTTCATTGCTACCCATCAGTAACTTTTCACGTCGTAATGTATCGTAATTGGTTTTAGCATACGATACCGCAATCTCTTTGTAAAGTGCCTGTAATACGTTAAAAATAGCATCTGAAAATATACGTGTGTTCGCAAAGTTACGACCTTCACCACGTTCTACGGCGTCCGCTAAAAGTCTTAATTCAATCTGTAAAGCCCTTTCAAACTTCGCTTTCCATTTGTTTATCAGTCGGACTGTTTGATTCCGTTGGCGTATCCAGTATTGTCTCCTTTGCCTTTGATTCATTACACAGTTGTATTATTTGTTTGGAGAGGGCCGACCGTTTCATTTTCATTATAACAAACTTATCAATACACTTCTTTTCTTTGTCTCCTTCAGGATACACCCTCTTTGCAATCATTTCGCTGTATTTCTTCAATTCATGTTCCATCTTTGCATCGTATAATAGAAAGCCATTGCATGAAAATTAACGTACATTTTGCCCTCTTTGAACAAAACGAAATTAAAGCCCGTCCGTTCCCAAATCTGGTTCATTAGGAATGTTTAAATCGGTCAAAGGTGCATAGTTACCACTTATGAAATAGTTGTTATGGTCGGGGTTTGTCGTTTCATCAAATCCCATCAACTTACGATACTCATTCAAAGTAATTGCACCCCTGTCAAACATTGCTTGATAAGTTGCGCCTAATTTGGTTAAGTCATTCTGTAATTCAGGAACGGAACTGAAATCAAACTCTAAATAATAACCGCCCTTAAACGCTGGTATAAGCACCCTGTTTAATTCATCTGCCAAACTCCGACACATCGGCTGAATGGTATTGACAATAAAAGACTTCATTGCCATTTCCTTATTCGCAAAGGTAGTGTCCGATTGAAACAACTCATAAGGCACTCCGAAAAGCGCACAAAGCCGTTTTAAGGTCAATTCTTGCGATCCTAACAGTTGCATATCCACACCGCTTAACCCTAAGTCTAAATAACCCCATTCGCCTTGTAATGCTGCGACAGATGCCTTAACTAATTTATTGTTAACCTTATCCTTTATAACGGATTCAAGTTGGCTCTTTTGATCGGGTGTTAAGTCTACATAGTCTTTATTGAAAAGTACACCTTTTGCACCCCCATTTTGAAACATTGCCACCGCTGAATCCATCGAATCGTTATCCTGTTGTAACCTACGTGTGGCAGGAATCAAAGGAGAAAGCCCCCTCAAGTGTGAACCCGTCCCCAGATCAAAATCCGGATTAAATGTTTTCCAATGGATAATATCCTCTTTCTGAATCGGTATCAAAGCACCGTTTGCGTTCAATATCCAATATTTCACGCCGTACATATCTTCAGGATCTGGAACTGCGGTCATTAACTCAGGTGCAATATAGTACATCTCAATCGGTTCGCCGCCTTCAATACCGCCCCTGTTAAGCCATATGAACGCCTCACCTTTTAAGGCATAAAACGAAAAAACCCCCTCCCAAAAAGAATCAGCACCTTGCGACGGATTAGGTCTTTGAACTAATTTGTAAAGGTTTGAATTATTATCTTCCGATGCACTCTTTACATTCCTTTCAGACTTACGATAAGACTCCAAAGGTATAGATGCCGCCTTTCTGCCAAGTGTCTTAATGATCGTGTAAATCGTATCGGAGGTGACGTAAGCGTCGGAGTTTTTATTCCAATTAAAGTAAGTCGGAGCAGTACCAATTGAAAAGCCGGGAAAACTCATTGCCTTCTTTTGAATCTTTTGTACGCCTAATAATTTGTAAAGTAGGTTCATTGTGTTTATTTAAAAAGCCACCCAATTTGCACGAGGCTTTAATTCGAAAAACTCACGCATCATTATTGCATCCGAATAGTCAGGTGAACGCCCTATTAATTCCTTTACTTTGTCTTTTGGGATAACCTGCTTTTTGCCGTCCTTATCCATGTTGTGCTGCTTTACTTGCTCCAACTCCTGAATAATATCCGCTTTCATTTGGCTATCCGTACAATTAACGTAAATCTGCCCTTTGTTTATTCGGTCCGCTATGCGAAAATAACATTGACTTTTCAAATGATTGTAGTTTTCGTCAACTCCATACCTTTCGGGATTTGGCAAAGGTTTTGAGTTATTGACAAAGCCCTTATACCCCATAAAGTCAATTATACCACCACCTACGCCGTCCTCGTCACAAATAACATTTGATTTAGGTATCAAATGATTTTGCCTTATGGATTCTATTATTTCGCCTGTCTTATTTAGGGTTTCTTTGTTGTACGATCTTATATCTTCAATTCGCCACCCGTTCCAAACACAAATGACAATCTTATCTGAACCCAAACGGGCAATATCAGCCGTTATGTACTTTTGCCCTTTTGGTACGAAATCGTTTGTAAATAGGTCCAAAATCTTATCGTATTGAATCAATGCCGCCGGGTCGTCGTCGTATTCCCAATTGCCAAATAACAACCTTTCTTTACTGTTCTTATCAAGTTTTAACAGGTTGTCTTTGTAGGAAGGATCAATATCCGGGTTATCGTCTACAAGTGCCTGAATGAATTTACGATAAGCAGGAAGCGTATTCGCTTTGTAAGGCTTGTAAAAGTCTAAGTATGGCCAATTCTTTGAAGGGTTGCCCGTCATTAGTAATTTAGGAACAATACCGTAAACGCTAATATTATGCCGCATACGGCTTTGAACTATTTGCTTTGCCTTAATTGTAACCTGTGGGCTTTCATCAATAAAACCGCCTGTAATTTCAAGCGACCCTAATTCGTCAAACTCAGGATCTGAAGGGTAATACTGCAAATCCTTCATTAAGATAACAGACTTATTCGGGAAAAGAATACAGTTAGGGTATTCCTTATGTTGGGCTGAAGTAACGTGAAAGTGAATATCAGGTCTTAACCCTTGTATTTTTGCAACCTTCAAAAAAGATTGATAAGTAGTTTCTTTTAAGGTTTTCATGTTTGCCCTACCCATTAACCAACGGCTTTCAGGGTATTTGTAACACATCTTCAAAAGCCAGTAACAACCTAAAATCGACTTGCCTCCACCTGCACCTCCGCCATAATACAATTCAGTTGTTTCTGAATCCTCTAAATAATCTAAGGCTATTGATTGTTTGGCATTTAACCTCAAACTTCACTATTTTGTGTTATAAGTCTTTTCTTCATGCCAGTTAATAGATAAACCGCCGGACTGTTCAACCTCGCTCTTATCTTTCCATCCCATGTTCTT
>JBIICJ010000128.1:0-4786 GCA_044238965.1 Micavibrio sp.
TGACCAGTCTTGAGTGTTACACCTTTTGAGCCATCAAGACCCATAGAAGTAAACTCTGATTGAGACGTTGTAAAATCTGATATAGTAATTGCATTATTGTATATAGTGTAAAGCTTATCCAGCTCATGCATAACTGTGATGTCATACACTTTATTGGCAGCCAGTTGAGACTGGTTGATATCTACTTCTCCTGTAGAAGTAACAGGGAATATAACCCCTGTATTGGTAGCAGTATCTCTAAAAGATACTCTTACATTAGAAAGATTAAAAAGGTTTGTGTTCAGGTCCACCTTGGCGCTGATATACTTACCAAAGTTTTGGTTCATTATAACAGATGTAGATAATGGACTTTCCATAATAGTATTATCCCACTGACCAGCTCCGGTCCAGCCTGCTACAAAATTTAATCTGATCGGATTAAAACTAAAAGCTGTAGAATTAGCTCTCAGTCTGAACTTAATAACAATCATGCGGTCATAACCTGTATAAGGCATACCGCTGTTAGTAGACCAGGTAAGTGTAGCTCTTAAGATGGCATACACATTGCTTGTAGAATAATTATAGTTAGCAAACTGGTAGTTAGTAGTACCATTAGCAGTGGTGTTCTGTGCAGAAGTTACAAAATTATACAACGGGTAGTTGGTCCAGGAAATTTGTGGGTTAGAGTTTTGAGGAAGCACGCCACCATTTCCTCCTGTACCGGTATGATTGACAGAAACAATCTCAAAGTTGTCTTTATCATACTGTACATCAAATAATAACTGACGAGTACTAGTGTTACCATTACCATTGGCTTGAATAATATAGTCAAACTCTCCTCCTCTAGCAAGTGTAACACCCCCTACAGACGATAAAGCCCTGAACTTAATCTGGGCAAAAGATGACATAGTCACACTGAGTAAAATCAGTAGAAATAAGAACGTTCTTTTCATATTAGTTGATCAACTTGTTAACTAAAGATTCTGAAGCTTTTTTTAATGCAGAGCTCAGGTTCTGCTGGTTGAACTTACCGCCCTGGTCAATGGCGAGTGTACTCAAAGAGATCTCATCTGCAGACTCTTCAACGGTGGCTTTCTTTTTTACCTTACCATCTTTGAGTAATTGACCCCTTAATCTGATAACAACAGACTCTTTGTTTTTATGTATCACAGAAAAACTTGACTCTGTCTTTAATACATCCAGGTAGATAATCTCTGCCGTAAGTTTCATAGAAGCTGTACTGTCCAGGTTATATTCTTTATCCTGCAGCACTTCTTCTATTACATTCTTCACACCAAACTCTAGCTTGCGATTGCCAGTAAGTGGACCTACCACCACAGCATTAGTGACACTGCCTACATGAATCACTTTAGGCTCTTCGTACCAAATATTACCGGGAGAGTTCTTAAAACGTCCGTCAAACTTCCAGTCAAACCAGTTTACAATAGTGCGGATGGTTTCTTCCTGACCTGCAAAATGAAGTCCAACCATAAACATCTGGAATATTACAGCCAGTATTACCCAGGTGAGAGCCAGGTAGATTGGGATCAGTACCAGTTTTTCTTTTATACGATTAATCAGTGTCATAGAGTTATATATTAAAAGAAAAGGAAGATATTATCTTCCTTGTCCTTGATACTTTTTCACAGGCTTGTCTTTAGGTCCGCTAGACTTTTTAGCCTTGCCTCCTTTTCGTTTCCCAAAGGAAACTTTACGTGATCCTGTTGTAGATTTTTTAACAGCCATTGGTTTTATGTTTTATAGGGTTATACGAGTAATGCGTGGTATTCTTTAAAGTGCTTAATACGGTCCGGCAAACCAATGGTGCCACCGTTCACTCTTTTAGTAATAGATGTTACCACTGCATCAGTGGCGCCACCATCAGCCAGTTTATTCAAACCGTTGCTGCTCCAGAACCAGGCAGCAGATAACAAAGCATATTGTGTACTCACTACATCCGGATTGGTTTCCGGTGGAAGTCCTGCCGCTTTAAAGAAAGCAGTGTAGTTACTTTTACCAGTCAGCTGGATTGCTCCACGACCACGGTATTTGTAACCATCACCAGATGCTTCCGGACCATTACCCATACGGTTACCATACACCAGGTTTGCTATTTTAATAGGCTGACGCGCATACGCTGCAGCTTTTGGCTCATCTACAGTGCCATCCGCACGCTTAAAGTATTTTTTAAAGATGCCTACTAGGCCTTTAGCCGAGTAGTTCAGGTTTTCAGAGAACACTCTAAAGCCACCAGACTCATGGCCACACTGTGCCAGGAAGTGTGAAAGTCGTAGCGGTGTGTTCACACCAAACTTCTCCATCACCCCGGGTATTTGTGCAATAACAGAGTCAGGGACGTGTCCCTTCAGTCGATCAATATTCATATAGTATAAGTTTATTACAGAGAGTTACTCTTAGCCTTTGGCTTGTAGTACTTCTTTTTCTTTTTAGGAGCTGCAGGAGCACTTTCAAGTGGTATCAAGTTGCCTTTAGGTGCAACAGGAGCTTCAGCTTGCTTAACTTTTACTTCTTCCACTGCTTTGATAACATCTTTGACAATGGTTTCACCTTCTTTCTTTTGTTCAGGAGTGATGGTTTTTACCAGTCCTAATGCTTTTTTTACGATAGCAACGATGCTCTTTACAGTAGCAACGATTTTTGTAATGATAGCAATGATCTTTTTCATAGTTATTGTTTTAGTTTGATCTTCCAATATGATTGGAAGCCGTAATTGATACCGCCATTTACAGTGGTACCGATGTTTAGTCCAAAAATTTGGTCCTTCCTGTTCTTATACAGGAAACCACCGTGTACGCCATTTACACCCAGAGTGGAGTTCATGTCAATACCTCCACCTACATACATCTGTCTTTTAGGAGCAGCATAGTGTGTAATAGTGGTCGTCTTGGTGATAGTAGGAACCTTGTAGTTATATTTATAAGAACGAGTTTTGATCTTGTTTTGCTCTACAGTGTCTGTAATAGCAATCCAACCGATCGTATCCAGCTTGAGGGTATCTATAGAGATATTCATAGCATAGAGCTGGTTTAACAAATGCTCATACTGAGCTTTAAGCTTAGCATAGTTTGTATCCGGTATCAGCTGTGGCGGAAGTGTATCATGAATAGGCGGCAGTGTCTTTAACACCTCGACCTTTCTGAATATCAAACTGTCGTGGATCTTCCACGCAGTATCGTGCACCGTAATGGTGTCACTCTTCGGAGGACCATAGTTCCTCATCGGATTACAGCCGTTTTGCTGTAAGAAGAATATGACTGCAACAGCAATCACGATGATGGTTATTACTCTATTCATCTTCAGGTTTTTCTTGTTTTTTACGTAAGGAGAACTTATCACCGGTGTCTCCAATCATGGCTGCGATACATACATACATCACGGCATCTACCAAAGCGTCAGATGGTGATATACCTGTGCGGTTAAAAGCGTTTGCAACCAGGGCGAGACACAGGAATATAGTACACGCCAAAGCCACTACCGGTTTGATAGATGTGGCCCCCCTCTCGTCTTTTAACAAGTCGAGGACCCATTGTTTAAAGGTCATATGTTGATTTTTTAAAGTGCTCTTTTAGCAGGATCTGCTTGAGGGCTGATGCGATCTTCGGGCTTTACCGCGATGATCTGCAGGAATGCAGGTTGGGCTGCAGGCTTTTTTTCAGGAAGACGGTTGGTCGTCATGTTTCCGTATACCACACGTTCAAGGTTATCGATACGTGTCTTATCTATGTTAGACTGTGCCATCAGGATTTTCATGTCCTCACGTACAGCTTTTAGTTCTTGTTTTACATCGTTCACCGCAGTCCAGATCAGTAGCCCTAATAAAGAGGCCAGACCCGGAAATAAATAGAGTTTAATCTTATCCAAAAGAGGTGATGCCATGGTCAAAATTCGATTTAGAAGTCTTACTGTAAGCTAACAACATCTGCTTGGGTCAAACCACTACTGTGAATGAACAGGCTGTTTGGTAGAATTCCCCCTTTTTCATCTAGGCGGATATAGTATTTTAAACCCTCCGGATGTGCGGGTAATTGCGTATTGGTATTGATTTCCAATATGTTATCAACTGCAGGTACTTCTGTATGAGACATCATGGTGCCCGGAATAGGGAAACCTAGGGCGTCTGTCTGGGCGTAAAACTTTTTTGCCATGGCAAGTAAGGTTAGGATATATAAAGAAAAAATACTGTAGAACTTCTAAACACTCTACAATATAATATACTACTTTTTGTAGAACTTTCAATACATTTGCACAAGTAAATAATCTCAGGTATATGATAGAATCCGCAATCTATGCCTCGACCTTGGAAAAGAAGCTCATCGTTGAGTTTAAGAACAAGTTCAGGCTGAAAATGGGCTATGACCCCATTGTGTTAACCAAGATTACGGTGGATGAGTATGGAATTCCACTGATGAGTCTTGAGACTTTAGAGTCATACTTTGACTCCTTTTTACCCGTCCGGTTTGGCAAAAAAGTCCCTTTGGGCAGCAAGTCACGGAAAAGGGATTTGGTAGAACTCCGTATGATGTTCGTGTACATTGCCCGCACCATGAAGTACACTTGTGAAAGAGTAGGTGAATTCTTAGGTGGCCGGGATCACACCACAATCGTGCACAACATCCACATGTTTGGTATCCTGATGGAAACATCAGACAGCTTCCGCGAGAAGTATTACAGTATCCTCACCTATATAAAACAAAACCATGAGTCACCAGCTTTGGAAGTCGCTTATCAAGTACCAGATGAGTCCCAACATGCTTTACTTTCTTGATTGCACCAGGAACCGTATAGC
>JBIICJ010000091.1:0-4759 GCA_044238965.1 Micavibrio sp.
TGATATTAAAGGCGCACAGCGATGGATTCATTTGCCTGGCATGTCATTACAACCATCGGAATTGGTCAAACCTGCCTTCGCCATCGTCGCGGCATGGCTCATATCACATCAACAACAAACCAAAGGATTCCCCGGTTATATTTTATGCGCGGGGTTATATGTTTTGGTTGTATCATTACTAATGATCCAACCTGATTTCGGGATGACGATGGTATTAACATCTATGTTTGCCGCACAAATTTTTATTGCGGGATTACCATTTCGATTTTTAGCTATTTTCTTTGTCTTGGGATTAATTGGCGTCGTATTGGTATACTTCACATTTGATCACGTGCGATCACGCATTGATAGGTTTATGGATCCCGAAAGCGGCGATACATATCAAGTTGATAAATCATTAGAAGCCTTTGCGGGCGGTGGATTTTTTGGCACAGGCCCTGGACAGGGCGTTGTTAAAAATACCATTCCTGATGCGCATGCTGATTTTATTTTCTCGGTCGCGGGCGAAGAATTAGGATTATTATTCACGTTGGTCATTGTGGCGTTATATGCGTTTATTTTGGGGCGCGGGTATAATCGATTAATGGAATCGAATGATATGTTTGTTGTGTTATCGGTCGGCGGCATTTTAGCCATGATTGGGTTGCAAGCCATCGTCCATATGGGATCATCGTTGCATTTATTACCAACCAAAGGTATGACGTTACCATTTATCAGTTATGGCGGATCATCAACATTATCAATTGGATTTGCGATGGGAGTCGTTTTGGGATTAACGCGTCGTCAGGCACGGTCAGGCATTACGAAATCGGGCATGACATTTTTTGGAAAGAAACAAAAACCATCATGATCAAAACACGTGACAAAATTTTATTATGTGCAGGTGGAACAGGCGGTCATGTATTTCCCGCTGTTGCCGTTGCCGAAATTTTTACGGCGCGCGGGATGGATGTTTTTTTTATTACTGACACGCGCGGTGCCAAATTTTTAAAAGATACGCCATATACATATGAAATTGTGAGTTCCGCAACATTTACAGGCGGAATCATGGGGAAATTAAAATGTATTTTTCCATTAATCAGCGGTTTTTTTGAATCAATTGGATTGATCTGGCGATACAAACCCGATGGCGCGATTGGTTTTGGTGGATACCCCACCGTACCGCCTATGGTGGCGGCGTTTATATGTCGTATTCCCACCATCACGCATGAGGCCAATGCCATTTTGGGATTGGCGAATATTTTGCTCGCGCCCTTTGTAAAATTTATCGCGGTGTCACATACCAATACGGCGAACATCAAAAAATGGTTTGCACAAAAAATTAAAGTCACGGGGAACCCAGTGCGCGGTCAAATTACCGCATTATCAACCGCGCCGTATCCGCTGATTGATAAACATATTAATATTATGGTTGTGGGTGGATCATTAGGCGCAAAAGTGTTTTCAACAAAAGTGGTTGAGGCGATTTGTAATTTACCATTCGATATAAAATCAAAATTAAACATCACACAACAATCACGCGCCGAAGATTTGACGCAAGTTGTCGAAGCGTATCGTCAGGCAAGCGTGATGGCAGAGGTGAAAGAATTTTATACCGATATGCCCGCACGGTTGCGCGATGTACATTTATTGATAGCGCGTTCGGGGGCGGGGACGGTGACCGAACTCACCATGGCGGGTCGCCCCGCGATTTATATTCCGTACCCTTATAACCGCGACCGTCAGCAATATTTTAACGCGGCCGAGGTCGAACGCGCACAAGGCGGATGGGTGATGGATGAATTAACCCTGACAAGTGATGCATTAAAAACCCAATTAATTCAATTGCTTCAGGACCCGTCGGGCTTGGCGCAGCATGGGGCAAATGCCCGCACTTTGGCGCGCCCCGTTGCGGCTGTGGCTGTGGCCAATCTTATGATTGAAAAGATTGGGTTTACCAGTTAAAACCGCCATATGCATAATCATATTCAAAATCATTGGGGCGTTTTGCACTTTGTAGGCATTGGCGGTATCGGCATGAGCGGTATCGCGGAGATGCTCGTGAGTTTGGGATATGATGTCCAAGGGTCGGACGCGGCAGACGGATATAACATCACGCGCCTACGCAAAAAGCATATTCCTATTTTTATCGGCCATGATGCCAAACATTTACATCGCGATGATGGTAAAAAAATTGGCGCGGTGGTGGTGTCATCCGCCATCAAATCGGATAACGCCGAATTAATCGAAGCCAAAAATTTAGGCATTCCCATTGTGCCGCGTGCGGATATGCTGGCGGAATTAATGCGTCTCAAACGCGGTATCGCCATTGGTGGTACACACGGCAAAACAACCACGACATCGATGGTTGGTTGTGTACTCGAAGGTGGCGGGTTTGATCCCGCGGTTATTAATGGCGGTATTGTGAATGCGTATGGCACCAACGCGCGTTTGGGATCGGGTGAATGGATGGTGGTCGAAGCGGATGAAAGCGATGGCACATTCACGCGCCTGCCCACCAATATTGTCGTGGTCACAAATATTGACCCCGAACATATGGATCATTATGGGTCGTTTGATGTTCTACAACAGGCGTTTTTGAACTTTGTCACGCAAATTCCATTTTATGGGTTTGCGATGTTGTGCACCGATCATCCTGTGGTGCAAAATTTAATTCCGCACATTCATAATCGCAAAATTATTTCATACGGATTTAATGCGCAGGCTGAAGTACGTGCGACAAATATTCGTCCATCACCACTGGGTACGCAATATGATGTGGTGATTTCACCGCGCGTCAATGGTGATGATGGCGTGACGATCAAAGATGTATTTTTGCCAATGGTGGGACAACATAACGTGCAAAATTCATTGGCGGCGATTGGTATCGGTGTAAGATTGGGTATGAGCGCGGATCAGGTCAAAGATTCTCTCGCGCAATTTGCGGGTGTGAAACGTCGTTTTACAAAAACAGGAATTGTAAATGGCGTCACCATTATTGATGATTACGGTCATCACCCTGTGGAAATTTCAGCGGTATTAACCGCGGCGCGTCAGGCGGTGGCGGGCACAAACGGCAAAGTGATTGCCGTGATGCAACCGCACCGTTATACACGTTTATCAGGCCTTTTTGATGATTTTTGTGGTTGTTTTATGGAAGCAGACAGCGTGCTCATCGCTGATGTATACAGCGCGGGCGAACAACCAATTGATGGTGCATCAAAAGAAAATTTGGCGGATGGTATCAAAGCGCGCGGTCATCATGATGTAGATGTATTATTATCCCCTGATGATTTGGCGCGTATTATTTCGACGCGGGCGAGCGCAGGTGATTTTGTGATTTGTCTGGGCGCGGGAAATATCACCGCATGGGCGAATGCATTGCCATCACAATTGGAAGCAATTTCACAAACACAAAAACAAGCATCATGAGTTCATTGTCTATACATGATTTGCCATCGGTGCGCGGGCGATTAACCGCGAACGCATCATTGGGATCTGTGGGATGGTTTCGCACGGGCGGCACCGCCGAGATTTTATTTAAACCTGCCGATGAAGATGATTTAAAAGATTTCTTACGCGCATGCCCGCGCGACATCCCCGTATCTGTATTTGGCGTATTATCAAATACAATTATTCGTGATGGCGGTGTACGCGGCGTTGTGGTGCGGTTAGGGCGTGAATTTGCAGGGGTCGAACGTATCAATGATACCGATATTATGGCGGGTGCGGCGTGTTTAGATATTCATGTGGCCGACCAAGCCGCTGAATATGGTATCGCGCATTTGGAATTTTTATCGGGCGTACCTGGCACGATTGGTGGCGCGTTAAAAATGAATGCAGGTGCGTATGGTCGTGAAATGAAAGATGTGATGGTGACGGCATATGGCGTTGATCGCAACGGTAACACACATGAATTTGATGTGAATGATATGGGATTTTCATACCGTCATTCAGGCGTGCCCGATGATATTATTTTCACGCGTGCCATTTTGCGCGGCGTAAAAGATGAACCCGCAGACATTCGCGCGCGCATGGCGGAGATAAAATCAAAACGGGAATCATCACAACCGATTAAAGAAAAAACAGGTGGGTCAACATTTGCAAATCCGAAACCTGATGATTTGGCGGCGGCAGGATTACCTGCCGAAACACGTGCATGGCAATTGGTGGATAAGGTTGGCGGACGCGGATTAAAAATCGGCGGGGCGATGATGTCTGAATTACATGCAAATTTTATGATCAATACGGGCGATGCCACCGCGGCCGATTTGGAACAATTGGGCGATGAAATAAAACGCCGTATCAAAGATCAATTGGGCGTTGATATGCGATGGGAAATTAAACGCGTTGGTAATAAAATAGGCGAAAAATAATTATAAATTTGCCTATATATTCGCCATTTTCCTCTTTGTAATTTCAGATAAATCAGAGTAGGATTAATCATTCATTCGCTTTGAAAAGGATATCCCCATGACCAAACTCACCTCTTTGAAACCAAAAAATGTGGCTCTGCTCGTGGGTGGATGGTCGGCGGAGCGCGATGTATCGCTCACCAAGGGTAAAGCGGTTGCAGATGCCTTGATCGAGGCGGGATATAATTTAACCGTGATTGATGTTGATAAAAACCTGCCGAAATTACTGATGGATTTAAACCCATTGCCCGATGTTATTTTTAACAATTTGCACGGGACGGGCGGCGAAGATGGAATTGTTCAGGGCGTTTTGGAAATGATTGGCGTGCCCTATACCCATTCGGGCGTGATGGCATCGGCCATCG
>JBIICJ010000092.1:0-4754 GCA_044238965.1 Micavibrio sp.
TGGTCATTCATGCCAAAAGAATCAACTGATGGTCGCCCTAGTTATTTAGTCATTAATGCCGATGAATCAGAACCAGGTACATGCAAAGACCGTGATATTTTACGTCATGACCCGCATAAATTACTCGAAGGCGCATTGATCGCTGGTTTTGCGATGGGTGCACATCGCGCCTATATTTACATCCGCGGTGAATTTTATAACGAAGGCTCAACGATCAATCGCGCAATTGCCGAAGCTTATGAGGCTGGTTTATTAGGCAAAAATGCCGCGGGTTCAGGATGGGATTTTGATGTCATTTTGCATCGTGGTGGCGGCGCGTATATTTGTGGTGAAGAAACAGCATTGATTGAATCAATCGAAGGCAAAAAAGGTCAACCACGCAACAAACCACCATTTCCTGCGGGGGCTGGTTTATATGCGTGCCCGACAACGGTAAATAACGTTGAAACCATTGCATGTTGTCCGACAATTTTGCGTCGTGGTGGCGCGTGGTTTGCGGGCATTGGACGTGATGAAAAAAATACAGGCACAAAATTATTTTGCATTTCAGGTCACGTGAATAATCCGTGCAACGTCGAAGAAGCGATGGGTATTCCATTAAAAGAACTGATCGAAAAACATGCGGGCGGCGTGCGTGGTGGATGGGATAATTTATTGGCGATCATTCCAGGTGGATCATCAACGCCATTATTACCGCGCGATATTTGTGACACAGTTCTAATGGATTTCGACTCACTTCGCGCCGTGCAATCAGGCCTTGGTACAGCAGGTGTGATTGTGATGGATAAAACAACCGATGTGGTGAATGCCATTTGTCGTTTATCATATTTTTATATGCATGAATCATGTGGCCAATGTACGCCATGCCGCGAAGGTACGGGGTGGATGTGGCGCATGATGAAACGCATGGTCACTGGTAACGCATCGGTCGAAGAGATTGATATGTTGCTCGATGTTTCAAAAGAAATTGAAGGTCATACAATTTGTGCGCATGGTGATGCATCTGCTTGGCCGATCCAAGGTTTGTTCCGTCATTTCCGTCCTGTGGTTGAACAACGCATCATGGAATATAGATCGCGCGCGAAATCAGATGGTCATTTGGTTGCGGCAGAATGAAATTCTTTTTTGCATTGTTGGTAATGTTGTTTGTCGCGCTTCCTGTGACGGCGCAAATCAACGTGCAAAAAAATAATCAGTCAACAAACACAAATAAATATATAATTGATCCCAATCAAAAAATTGCACCCGCTACGCCAGCACGAAATACCGAAACACCTGATCAAAAGGTCACGCGGGTTTATGCATCGCACGTTCTGACGGCTCTATGTGCTCAAAATGTTATGGTAAAATTTCGGGATGTAAATTGGACTCCTGCGCAGAAATCGTCATTCTGGAAACAGTACCAAACGGGCTGTCGATGCCTGTCCAACGAGATTTTAACCGTGGTTGACCCCGCCGAAGTGGTTGATTTTGCCCGTTATACCTTCGCCGAGCAGTCAGAAGGGTTGGAAACAAACGTGAATATGAAACGCATAGATGCGATAAGTACGATTTATACATCACCACAATTATTGAAAAAATGTGGTTTACCTGGATAATCGTGTTTAATGCAGTGCGCCAATATGTTATGAAGTCATTGCTTTTATTAAAGGATTCTTTGTCTCGCCATGCCTAAGTTAAAAATCAATGGTACTGAAATCGAAGTTGCAAACGGAACATCTCTGTTGCAAGCCGCTGAAATGCTCGGTTATGAAATTCCGCGTTTCTGTTATCACGATAAATTATCTGTGCCTGCTAATTGCCGTATGTGTTTGGTTGAGGTCAAAGGTGCACCAAAACCTGTGGCATCATGCGCGATGGCGTGTGGCGAAAATATGGAAGTATTCACCGACACAGCCATGGTCAAAAAAGCACGTAATGGCGTGATGGAAATGTTGTTGATCAATCACCCGCTTGATTGTCCGATTTGTGACCAAGGCGGTGAATGTGATTTGCAAGACCAAGCGGTCGGTTATGGTTTTGACCGTTCACGTTACACCGAAGATAAACGCGCGGTGAAGGATAAAGATTTAGGTCCATTAATTAAAACCGTGATGACACGTTGTATTCAATGCACTCGTTGCGTTCGTTTTGGTGAAGAAATTGGCGGCGTGCCCGAACTCGGACTTTTAAATCGCGGCGAAGATGTTGAAATTTCAACCTTTATTGAAAAGGCTGTTTCAACTGAATTATCAGGCAATATGATCGATGTATGTCCTGTGGGTGCATTAACGTCAAAACCATATGCATTTACGGCGCGCCCTTGGGAATTGCGCAAAACAGAAACTATTGATGTGATGGATGCGGTGGGATCAAACATTCGTGTTGACACACGCGGCAACGAAGTCATGCGCGTGCTTCCACGTCTTCACGAAGGTATAAACGAAGAATGGATTTCCGACAAAACACGTTTTGCCTATGATGGTTTGAAACGCAGCCGTTTGGATCGTCCTTATGTGCGTGATGCACAAACAGGCAAATTGCGCGAATCCACATGGGAAGAAGCGTTACAAGTTGTGGCGGATAAATTTAAATCAACTACACCACAAAAACGCGCGGCATTGGTCGGACAATTATGCGCCGCCGAGGAAATGTTCGCGATCAAAACATTGATGAACCAAAATGGATCGGAATATGTTGACGGCTTAATACATGGTATAAATATTGATGCCTCAAACCGTGCGGGATATTTATTTAATTCAGGTATTGCAGGGATTGAACAGGCCGATGCTATTTTATTGGTTGGCACAAATTTACGTAGCGAGGCCGCGATGATCAATGCGCGTATTCGTAAAACATGGCTTGCCAACCGTATTAAAATTGGCGCGATCGGATGCGTTGATAATTTCAATTATCCTGTTGTGCGTATTGGCAATGGTATTGATAGTTTGAAAAACATTGCATCACATTCATTTGCGCAAACATTGAAAAACGCCAAACGCCCGATGATTATCGTGGGCGTGGGCGCGTTCATGTGCAATGATGGTATGGCGATACAAAAATTAGTTCGTGAGGTGGCAGAACAATTTAATATAATCAAGGATGATTGGAACGGATTTAACGTTGTTCATTCATTCGCAGGACAAGTCGCCGCACTTGATTTAGGCCTAACCAATACGGGCGATTTATCATCACAAGAATTTGTTTATTTGATGGGTGTTGATGCTGATCTGCCGATCAACAAAAACGCCTTTGTTGTGTATCAAGGCCATCATGGTGATAAAGGTGCATCACGTGCCGATGTTATTTTACCCGCTGCCGCATACACCGAAAAAGATGGTTTGTATGTGAACACCGAAGGTCGCGTGCAATTAGGCAAACGTGCGATTGCGCCTGTGGGTGATGCGCGCGAAGATTGGAAAATTTTACGCGCATTATCATCATTGATTGGCGATGCGTTACCGTTTGATACATTGTATCAATTGCGCACCGTTTTAACCAAGGCGTATCCACATTTTGCTGAGATTGATCAATTACCAAAAACATCATGGGGTGCATTTGGTCGTGACGGTACTATTTCAAATGATTCATTCACGCCTGCTGTGACTAATTTTTATAACACAAACGTGATTACCAACGCATCAAAGATAATGCAGGAATGCACCACGCAATTTGGGGCACAATCGTCACAACAACATGAGGCGGCAGAATAACCATGATGGAGATCTGGAACCTTTACGGTATGCAAACGATCATGATGTTATTGCACATGGTTGTGTTGTTGTTGTCTGTATTGATGGGCGTGGCGTACTTAATTTATTTTGAACGCAAAGTGATGGGCGCAATGCAACGTCGCCAAGGCCCGATGACTGTGGGGCCATTCGGGTTATTACAACCATTTGCCGATGCTTTCAAATTAATGTCGAAAGAAACTATTTTACCAACCCAAGCCAACAAACCTGTGTTTATTCTTGCGCCAATTTTATTAATGACATTGGCGATCGTGGCGTGGGCTGTTATTCCCGTGAATGCAAAATGGGTGTTGGCTGATATCAATGTCGGCGTTTTATATTTATTCGCCATTTCATCATTGGGTGTTTATGGCGTGATCATGGCAGGATGGGCATCAAATTCCAAATATGCATTTTTGGGCGCGATGCGGTCTGCATCACAAATGGTGTCATACGAAGTGTCGATGGGATTGATCATTGTCTGCGTTATTTTATGCGCGGGGTCGATGAATTTGTCCGAAATTGTTACCGCCGCGCGTCCTTTATGGATGCAAATTTTACTATTCCCGATGTTTATCGTATTTTTGGTGTCGATATTGGCGGAAACAAATCGCGCGCCATTTGATTTGCCCGAAGGCGAATCTGAATTATCAGGCGGATTTATGGTTGAATATTCGGCGATGACATTCGCATTATTTTTCTTGGGCGAATATGCCAACATGATTTTGATGTCGGCGATGACCGTTATTTTATTTATGGGTGGGTGGTTGCCACCATTTGGTATAGAATTACTATCATTCGTGCCTGGCGTGATTTGGTTTGTCCTTAAAGTATGTTGCGTTTTATTCTTCTTTATCTGGGCGCGTGCCACATTCCCGCGTTACCGCTATGACCAATTGATGCGTTTGGGGTGGAAAGTATTCCTTCCGCTCTCATTATTTTGGGTTGTGTTAGTGGCGGGCATTTTAATTGCAACAGGATCGGTGCCATCATGATGAAACAAATCGCGAATTCATTTTTATTGACTGAAATCGTCAAGGGCAT